>NZ_JBFBLI010000006.1:0-266428 GCF_040702545.1 Citricoccus sp. NPDC079358 | reverse complement strand
CCGTAGAAGAAGTTGTCCCGCTTCCAGTCCGTGTACACGATGTTCTCGCCGTAGCTGGTGCGCCAGGGCATGCCGGCATCGATGTTGGCCGTCACGGTGGTCGAGTTGGTGGCGGTCACCACCAGCGCGTAGTTGCGCCCGAAGGTGGTGTAGAGGAAGTCCGAGTAGTACTTGATGCCGTGGTAGCTGGTGAGGATCACGGCGTCCAGGGACTTCTCGGCCATGATCTGACGCAGGCCGGCCAGGCGGCGCTCGAACTCGGCGTCCGAGAACGTCAGGGGCTGCTTGGACCCGTTGTGCAGGGTCTTCAGGCGCTCGAGGTCCGAAACGGAGTTCGCGGTGGAGGAAATGGTCGTCATGGAAAAGTCTCCTTGCGGGTTGCCGGATGCCCGATCACGCCCCGCGACTCGAGAGTGAATGTTGCATTGTGAGCATCCTTGTTGCATACGAGCATTTTCGATCCGGTGGCTCGCGTCAAGAATCGGGAAGAAGATTTAACATCCAGGACTCATGGCCCGAGTTGGTTCCATAGATGAGGGCGCAGGCCAGCCCCACGGGCCCTCCCGAAACGCCCAGGAAATATGCGCGCCCTAGCCTGACCTCATGAGATTGACCGAACGCGAGCAGGAGAAGCTCATGATCGTGGTGGCCGCGGATCTGTCCCGGCGGCGCCAGTCTCGCGGGTTGAAGCTGAACTACCCGGAAGCCGTTGCCGTACTCACGTACGAACTGCTCGAAGGTGCACGCGACGGCCGGTCCGTCGCCGAGCTAATGTCCTACGGCTCGACCATCCTCAGCCGGGACGACGTGATGGAGGGCGTGGCCGAGATGGTCCACGACGTCCAGGTCGAGGCCACTTTTCCGGACGGCACCAAACTGGTCACCGTCCACGACCCGATCAGGGAGCGCGCATGATCCCCGGTGAATACCTGCTGTCCGAGGAGCCAATCACCCTCAACGCGGGGTGGGACGCTGTGGAGATCTCCGTCCTGAACACCGGTGACCGGCCCGTGCAGATTGGCTCTCACTTCCACTTCGCTGAGGTCAATGCGGCCCTACGGTTCGACCGCGAGGCAGCCCACGGCCACCGACTCGACATCCCCGCTGGCACCGCAGCCCGCTTCGAGCCCGGCGACGCCCGGACCGTCCACCTCATCCCCCTGGGCGGGCGGCGCGAAGTCCACGGCCTGCGCGGCCTGGTCAACGGCCCTCTCGACGGCCCAGCCACCACAGCGGACGGTGAGACGGCGTGAGCCAGAATATCTCCCGGCGCCAGTACGCGGACCTCTACGGGCCCACCACCGGTGACAGGATCCGGCTGGCGGATTCCTCGTTGTTCCTGGAGATCGAACGTGATCTCACGGTCTACGGCGAGGAGGTCGTCTTCGGCGGGGGCAAGGTCATCCGGGAGGGCATGGGCCTCAACGGCCGGGCGACCCGGGACGAGGGCGTGCCGGACACCGTGATCACCAACGCCGTGATCGTGGACCACACCGGCGTCTACAAGGCGGACATCGCACTGCGGGACGGCCACATCCAGGCCATCGGCAAAGCCGGCAACCCGGACATCCAGGATGGCGTGGACATCACCATCGGCCCGGCCACGGAGATCATCGCAGGCGAGCGCAAGATCGTCACCGCCGGGGGGATCGACACCCATATCCATTTCATCTCCCCGGACCAGATCCCCACCGCGCTGGCCAGTGGCATCACCACCATGATTGGTGGCGGCACCGGCCCGGCGGAGGGGACCAAGGCCACCACGGTCACCCCGGGCCCGTGGCACCTGCACCGCATGCTCGAGGCCGCCGAGGGATTCCCCATGAACCTGGGGTTCCTCGGAAAGGGACACGCCAGCGCCGCCGAGCCCCTGGCCGAGCAGATCCGGGCCGGTGCCATCGGGCTGAAGATCCACGAGGACTGGGGCGCGACCCATGCCTCGATCGACACCTCGCTGGCCGTGGCCGACGAGTACGACGTGCAGGTGGCCATCCATACCGACACGCTGAACGAGTGCGGATTCCTGGAGGACACGGTCGCGGCGATCGGCGGCCGGGTCATCCACACGTTCCACACCGAGGGCGCCGGCGGCGGGCACGCCCCGGACATCATGGCGATCGCGGGACACCCCAACGTCCTGCCGGCCTCCACCAACCCCACCATCCCCTTCACCCGCAACACGGCTGAGGAACACCTGGACATGCTCATGGTGTGCCACCACCTCAACCCTGACATCCCCGAGGACGTGGCCTTCGCGGACTCTCGGATCCGACCCGAGACCATCGCCGCCGAGGACGTGCTGCATGACCTGGGCGTCTTCTCGATCATGTCCTCCGACTCCCAGGCCATGGGCCGGGTGGGTGAGGTCATTACGCGCACGTGGCAACTGGCCTCAGCCATGAAGGACCGCCGCGGTCCGATCGACGAGGCAGGACCCTTGCGGGAGGCCAATGACAACTTCCGCATCCGGCGCTATGTGGCCAAGTACACGATCAACCCGGCCCGGGCACAGGGCATCGCGGAGGCGGTCGGCTCCGTGGAGGCGGGAAAGTTCGCCGACCTGGTCCTGTGGGATCCGGCCTTCTTCGGGGTCAAACCGGACCTGGTCATCAAGGGCGGGCAGATCGCGCATTCCGTGATGGGAGATCCCAACGCCTCGATACCCACCCCCCAGCCGCAACTGCTGCGCGCCGCCTTCGCGGCCTACGGCGCCGCGGTGTCCGCCTCCTCCATCACCTTCCTGTCCCGAGCCGCCATCGAAGACGGGGTCCCGGAGCGGTTGGGCCTGCGGAAGACCATCCGTGGCGTCTCCGGCTGCCGATCCGTGCGCAAGCAGGACATGGCTCTGAACGACGCGACCCCCGAGATCACGGTGGACCCGCAGACCTACCGGGTTGCCGTGGACGGGCAGGAGGTCACGTGCGAGGCCGTCGAGACGCTGCCGATGGCCCAGCGGTACTTCCTGTTCTGAGCCTGTTCACCCTTCTGGGTCCACCCGGCCGCCGGCCCACCCGCAGTCCCCGCCCCCACCTCGACGTCCACCGACCTTCGGAGCCCACATGATCATCGAGAGCGTCCTGTTCAATCTCACTGAGTCCACTCCGGACCAGCGGTCCCGGCTGGAGGGGGTCCACCTCGAATCGGTGCTCCTGACGGGCGCCGCCCTGACGCAGAGGATCCAGCGGCTCACCACGGACCACGGCCGTGACGTCGGCTTGCGGCTGCCCTCCTCCAGTCCGGACCTGCGGAACGGCGATGTCCTGGCGCTGGACGAGGGCGGAGCGATCGTGGTCTCCGTGCTGCCGACCGATGTCCTGGTGATCGCCCCCGCCGATCTCCGCCTGGCCCTCTTCACCGCCCACTCGCTCGGCAATCGTCACTTGCAGGCTCAGTTCCTCGAGAAGGATGAGATCCGGGGACGCCCTGTGATGGTGGTCCAGTACGACCACACCGTGCAGGCATTCTTGGACGCCCATGCCGTGCCCTATGACCGCCGTGAGCTCGTGATGCCCGAGCCTTTCCGCCATGCCGAACACACGCATTGACCCCGGGCATCTGGCCATCCTCCTCCAGCTGGGGGACGGGGCCCTGCCGACCGGCGCGTTCAGCCACTCCTTCGGGCTCGAGTCCTACCTGGCCGCGGGCACGGTGACGGATGAGGCCGGCGTAGAGTCTTGGTTGCGGGGCTATCTCGAGACCCAGTTGTGCACCACCGACGCCCTGGCCATGCGGATGGCGGCCACCGGTGAGATGCCGGTGGACGAGACGGACGCGCTCCTCGATGCCGCCGTCGTGCCCTCCCAGGTCCACAAGGCCAGCCTGACGATGGGCTCCCAACTGGCCAAACTGGTGCCGGCCGCGCTTCCCGAAGCTGGCCCTGGCCCGTGGCCTCGGCACTACTGCCTCGTCTTCGTGCTGGCCGCCGTGCGATGCGGCGTCCCCCTGGGACTCGCGCTCCATGCCTATCTGGCCGGCGCGGTGTCCTCGCTGGTGCAGAATGCGGTCCGTGCCGTCCCCTTGGGCCAGACGGCGGGGCAACGCATCCTCGGCCGGCTCCGCCCCCTCATCACCGAGAGCGCGGAGTACGCCCTGCACCGGCCCGTGGAGGACTTCGGCTCCACAGCACCCGGCCTGGAGATCGCCCAGATGCGGCACGAACACCTGCGGGCCCGGATGTTCATGAGCTGATCAGGACGCGACGCACCCATCCCCGCCGCTCTGCCACCGAGCAGACGAGACGACGGACAGACCAGACGACGAAAAAACCGAGGAAAGGTGAGTACCACATCATGAGTGAACCGATCATCATTGGAGTGGGCGGGCCCGTGGGCGCAGGCAAGACGCAACTCGTGGAACGGATCACCCGCGCCATGAGCGCCGAGGTCTCCATGGCCGCCATCACGAATGACATCTACACCATCGAAGACGCCCGCATTCTCGCGGCGAACTCCGTCCTTCCGGAGTCCCGGATTATCGGGGTGGAGACCGGAGGCTGTCCCCACACGGCCATACGGGAGGACACGACCATGAACGAGGCCGCCATCGGCGAACTCACGCAGCGCTTCCCCGACCTCGAGGTGATCTTCGTGGAGTCCGGCGGGGACAACCTCTCGGCGACCTTCAGCCCGGAACTGGCCGACTTCTCGATCTACATCATCGACGTGGCGCAGGGCGAGAAGATCCCCCGCAAGGCCGGCCAGGGCATGATCAAGTCTGACCTGTTCATCATCAACAAGACGGACCTGGCACCCCACGTGGGCGCGGACCTGACGGTGATGGTCTCCGACTCGGCTGCGTTCCGCGGGGAAAGGCCGTTCTGCCTGACGAACCTCAGGACGGACGAGGGGCTGGACGCCGTGCTGGAGTGGATCCGTCGCGACGTCCTGATGTCCGACCTGGTCGGGTGAGGCCGTGCCACCCATCACCCTCGGCCGTCCCGACCGCACGGACCACCCCGCTGGCCTCGCCCCCGCCACGGGCACCCTCCGGCTGCAGGTCGAGCGGGCTCCCTCGGGTCGGAGCGTGGCCGCGGCCCAGTTCCACTCCGGTGCCCTCCGGGTGCTCCGTGCGCACTATCCGGACACTAGCGGCGGAGCCGTCTTCACCATTGTCAATCCCGGCGGCGGATTTCTTGGGGAGGACCGCTACGAGATCGACTACGACGGCGGCCCGGCCTCGAGCGCGCTGGTCACCACACAGTCGGCCACGAAGGTCTACCGGAGCCCGGCGGGCCCGGCACGCCAATTCCAGCGCTTCGACCTTGCACCGGGGGCCAGGCTGGAGTACGTCCCTGACCCGTTGATCGCCTACGAGGGGGCCCAGTACCGGCAGACCACGGAGGTCCGGATGTCCGCCGGGGCTTCATTCCTCACCGCGGAGATCGTCACCCCGGGCTGGGCGGCGAGCGGGGAGCCGTTCCGCTACCACGAGGTGCGGCTGTTCACCCGCCTGTGGTTGGAATCCCAGCTGTTGCTGTGGGACAACCTGGTGATGAGACCTGCCCGCACCGATCCCACGAGCAGAGGGTGGCTCGACAACCGCACGCACCTGTTGTCACTGACTGCCGTCCACCCGGGCATCGGAGCGGACACCGTGGACACAGTTCGCGGGATCATCAGTGACTTTCCAACCCTCCACGCCGGGTGCAGCCTACTCCGCGGGCCGGGACTGGTGGTCCGGGCCCTCGCTGACTCCAGCGGGGTCCTGGCCCTGCTCGCAGAGGCCATCGGCACCCGGCTGCGGCGCGATCAGACCGGTCAATCTCCCTGGGAGCTGCGAAAGTACTGATCCTCCGTCCGCTGCCCCCTCCCCGCTACACCTTGCCGCCGGGGTTCGGGGCGCCCACGGTCTCTGGGGTCTCGGGCGTGGTGGACGAGGGGCCGCCGTCGGGGCCCCACGGATCGTTGAAGGCCGTCCCACCGCCGTCTCCGCCGGAGCCACCATCAGTCGCCGCCTCGGCCGCCTTCTGACGGCGGTGACGCACGTGCTGCAGGGCGCTGACCACGAGGGCCAGGGCGAGCACGGAGTACAGGATCAGGGTGACCGGGCTGGAGATCAGAACGGACACGTCCCCCTCGGAGACGGTCAGTGCGCGGCGCAGCTCGGTCTCCGCCAGCGGCCCGAGGACCACGGCGATCAACACGGGGGCCAGCGGGAACTGGTAGCGGCGCATCACGAAGCCCAGCAGGCCGATCACCAGCAGGACCCAGAGGTCCAGGGTGGAGGAGCTGATGGCATACACGCCCAACATGGACAGCACCGTGATGCCGGCGTAGAGGTAGTGGCGCGGAATCAGCAGCAGCTTGGCCCACACCACCGCGAACTGCATGTTCAGGATGACCAGGACCACCAGGCCGATGAACAGCGAGGCCAGCAGGGTCCAGACCAGTTCACCACTGCGCTCGAACAGCAGGGGTCCGGGCTGCATGCCGTACTGCTGGAAGGCGGCCAGCATGATCGCCGCGGTGGCGGAGGTGGGCAGGCCGAGCGCCAGCAGGGCGCCCATGGCGGTACCGGCCGTCGCGTTGCCCGCAGCCTCGGGGGCGGCCACACCGCGGATGGAGCCGGTCGAACCGAATTCCTTGTCCCCACGGCGCTTTGCCAGGCGCTTCTCGGTGCCGTAGGCCAGGAACGTCGGGACCTCGGCCCCGCCGGCGGGGATGATGCCGAAGGGCACACCGAAGGCCGTTCCGCGGAGCCAGGCCGGCAGGGCCTTGCGGACGTCCGAGCGTTCCAGCCGGGCCCGGCCGTTGGTGCCGATCCGCTCCATGGCGGGATCCCGGTGGATGCGACCGGCGATGTGCAGCACCTCGCCGAGCGCCAGCAGGCCCACGGTGATGACCACGATCGAGATGCCGTCGAACAGCTGCGGCAGGCCCAGGGTGTACCGGACGGTGCCGGAAGGTCCGTCCACGCCCACCATGGCCAGGACCAGGCCGATGCCGAGGGCACCCAGGCCCTTCACCACGGACTCGGAGACCACGGATGAGATCGCCAGGAAGGCGAACACGGCCAGGGCGAAGTACTCGGCCGGGCCGAAGGCGGTGGCCATCTTGACCAGGAGGGGCGCGAAGAACACCACCAGGGTGGTGGCGATCAGACCGCCGATGAAGGCGCCGACGGCGGCCGTCGCCAGTGCCTTGGCCGCCCGGCCGTCCTTGGCCATCCGGTGGCCCTCGAACGAACCGGCGATGGCGGCGGAGTTGCCGGGGGTGTTCAGCAGGATCCCGGCGGTGGAGTCACCGAAGAGGCCACCGAAGTAGACGCCGGCGAACATGATGAACGCGGCGGTCGGGTCGAGTGTGAAGGTGATGGGCAGCAGCAGGGCCACGGCCATCGACGAGCCCAGTCCGGGCAGCACGCCCACGGCGGTGCCCAGCAAGGCGCCGATCAGGACCCACAGCAGGTTGATCGGGGTGAGGGCAGCGCCGAAGCCCTCGAACAACAGGTTCAACTGGTCCATGTCAGATCAGTCCTTCCAGGAAACCGCCGGGCAGGTTCAGTCCGAGTCCGGCGTTGAAGGCCAGCTGGATGACCGAGGAGAACACCAGCGAGATGATGAGGTCGAACAGCGGGCGTTTGCTGCCCAGGGCCTTGCAGACCACCCAGAACAGGCCGGCCGCGGAGAGCACCCAGCCCAGGACGGGCAGCACGAGGATGAACACGGCGATGCCGCCGACGATCAGGCCCACGGTCTTCCAGTCGGTGTACGTCTTCCAGCCCTGGGGCAGGGTGGCGCCCGGGGTGCGGCCGGCGATCCGGTTACGGCCGCGCTCGGAGGCGTGGGCCAGGTCGCCGAGCAGGTCCGAGGACGTGTCCGCGTTCACCGCATCGTCGGTGAGGTCCGGCAGCCGCGGATGACGCAGCAGCTGGATGGCGTGGACGAGAGCGACGGCGTACAGCACGATGCAGACGATCGTCGGGAAGAACTGCGGCCCCGGCACGGAGTCGCCCATGACGTTCATGGTCGCCGTCTCGATGGCGAGCCACGTGGCGATGCCGGCCACCAGCAGGGGCATGATCAGTTCGCTGCGGCCGGCCCAGAATCCGCGACGCGCGGTCCCACCCCGGGGTGCGGCCGACGTCGGGCCCTGCGGCCCGCCGGGTGCCCCGGCGGTTCCGGCCGGGGGTACAGTCTGCTGCTGGCTCACAGTCCGAGTCCTTCCACGATGTCACGGGTACGGTCGATCTCGTCGTCGAGGAAGGCCTCGAACTCGTCGCCCGTCATGTAGCTGTCCGTCCAGCTGTTGCGGTCGAGGGCCTCCTGCCAGTGGTCCGTCTGGCGGTACTCCTCCACGATCTCCAACAGCTCGCCCCGGTCCTCCTCGGAGACGCCGGGGGCCGCGGCCAGGCCGCGCCAGTTGGCCATCTCGGCATCCACGCCCTGCTCCAGGAAGGTGGGCACGTCCACGCCGGGCAGCCTCTCCTTCGAGGAGATGGCCAGGGCCCGCAGGTTGCCGGCCTCGATCTGGTCCGCTACCTCGTTGTAGCCGGACATGCCGGCCACGGTGGTGCCGGAGAGCATGGAGGTCAGCGCCTCGCCACCGCCGGAGTAGGCGATGTAGTTGGTCTGGGACGGGTCGATCCCCACCTTCTCCGCCACCAGGCCGGTCAGCAGGTGATCGATCGAGCCGAGCGAGCCACCGGAGATGGAGGTGCCACCCGGGTCCTGCTTCCACGCCGCGATGAAGTCGTCCAGGGTCTCGTACGGCGAGTCCGCCGGCACCACCAGGGCGGCATAGTCGTCCGCCAGCCGGACCAGGGGCTCGACATCGTCCATGGAGACCCCGGAGTCCGCCAGCTCGACGGCACCGACCATCACGCCGCCGGTCACCATCATCATGTCCGAGCGGCCCTCCATCTGCGCGAACTGCCCCAGGCCGATGGTGCCTCCGGCTCCGGGGACGTTGACGACCTGGACATTGTTGGAGATGCCATCGGATTTGATGGCCTGCTGGGATTCGCGGGCGAAGCCGTCCCAGCCGCCGCCGGGCGCCGCGGGCGCCATCAGCACCAGCTTGGATCGGGCGGTGGCCTCGCCACCGCCGGCGGCGGCATTGACCAAGGCAAGGCCGACGACGCCGGCGGCCGCCACGCCGAGGGCGGCCTTGGTGAAGGTGCGTGAACTCATGGTCTTCCGTACTCTCTACGTCAGTGATTCGGACCACTTAAGCCGTGGCCGATCCTCCACGTTGACAGAAACGTGATCCATGGCACAGCGGAAAGGTGGTTGTGGTCATAAGGGGTGGTTAAGAAAGTTCTGACAACGCCGCGCCACGTCCCCCCATCCCCCATCCCCATCCCCATCCCCATCCCCAGGAGTCAGTCACGGTGCTTCGCCCCCCGCCCCGCCTGCATGGGCCCCGGCCCCGCCGCCGGGTCCGCCTGCAGCTGATCACCCTGCAGCTGGCCATCGTGCTGCTGACGGTGCTGGCCGTAGCGGCCATCGTGTTGCGCTTCGAGGAACTCCGCACCCGGGACCTCGCCTTCGAGGAGGTCCACACCGTGGCCACCGAGATCGCCAGCGTCCCCGAGGTGATCGCCACCGTGAACGCAGCGGATGCGGCGGAGAGAATTCAACCCATCGCCCACCTGGCAGAGCGGGCGGCCGGGGTCGAGTTCGTGGTCATCGCGGACCGGGACGGCATCCGGGTGGCCCACCCCGACCCGGAGCAGATCGGCCAGCCGGTCTCCTCGGACCATGCCCCGATCCGCGCCGGTGAGACCTTCCGAGGCACCGAGGAGGGACCCCTGGGGGTGTCGCTGCGCTCCAAGGTCCCCATCTGGGACGGTGACGAGGTGGTGGGCACCGTCTCCGTGGGCCTGCTGCAGAGCGAGATCCGCGCCGACCTGCTGGAGGTGGTCCTCGGCTTCGCCCCCTGGGTCCTGCTGGCCGCCGGCCTGGGCACGGCCGGTGCCGCCTGGGCCTCCCGCTATGTGCGCACCAGGATCTACGGGGCCGGGCCGGAGGAGATGGCCGGGCTGCACCAGTCCCGCCAGGCCCTTTTGCACAGCGTCGGAGACGGTGTCATCGGCGTGGACGAGGACGGCACCATCACCCTCGTCAACGATGAGGCCACCCGGCTGCTCGGGGTGGGGCCGGACATCGAGGGCCGCCCGGCTGCCGAGGTGCTGGAGGCAGACCTGGCCGCCCTCCTGGCCCCCTCCCCCACACCGGTCTCGTCCCCGGGCAAGGCAACCGATGCTGAGCCACGCCGCCCGACGACGGACGAGACCGACGGGGACCTGACGACCTTCGCCCTGGCCGGCGAGCGCATCCTGCTGGCCCGGGTGCGGCCGGCGCGGGCGCAGGGGCGGCAGATCGGCCGGACCCTGACCGTGCAGGACCGCACCGAGCTGGAGTCCAGCCTGCGCGAGCTCGAGGGCCAGCGCAGCCTGACGGAGACCCTGCGGTCACAGACCCACGAGTTCTCCAACCGGCTGCACGTGATCTCCGGGCTGCTCTCCCTCGACGAGACCGAGGAGGCGCGGGAGTACATCCGGGGCCTGACGGGCCTGGCCGGAGGCCCCTTCCAGCACGATCTCTCCGATGCGTCCCTCTCCGCGCTGGTCGGCGCGAAATCCGCGCTCGCCCGGGAGGCCGGCGTCGTGCTGGAGCTGGCCGCCGACGGCTCGGTGGAGGCGGACTGGCGTGCGGACGACGACGCCCTCACCGTGGTGGCCAACCTGCTGACGAATGCGATCGAGGCGGCCGGGGACGGCGGCCGGGTGACGCTGGAGGTGACCGCCGGGGCGGACGGCTTCGCGGTCCAGGTGGACGATTCGGGGCCCGGGCTGGACCCGGACGCGGCGCGGTCCCTGTTCCGCTGGGGCGTCTCCACCAAGGACACCGGTCCGGCGTCCTCGCGGCCCGCCGGAGGCCGCGGCATCGGCCTCGCCTTGGTGGACCGGATCGCCCGACGCCGGCACGGCCGGGTGGAGGTCACCCCGTCACCCTGGGGCGGGGCCCGGTTCCGGGCCGCGTGGCCGGCGGCCACAGACACCGGCACCGACGCCGGCACCGGCACCCGGACCGGCACTGGCACCGGCGGCGGCGACGCCAGGACTGACACTGAGGATGGTACTGGCACAGACCAGCCCGGGACACCGAATAACGAGAACAGGGGGGACCTCCGTTGATCAGGACACTCGTGGTGGATGACGACTTCGCGGTCGCCGGGATGCACCGGCGCTTCGTGGAGGCCCTCGACGGCTTCGAGGTGGTCGGTGTCCTGGAGCGCGGCCTGCCGGTGGCGGAGTTCCTGGCACAGCATGAGGTGGACCTGGTGCTGCTGGACGTGCACCTGCCGGACCGGGGCGGCGTCCAGGTCCTGGAGGATCTGCGCTCTGCCGGTCATGATGTCGCGGTGATCATGGTGACGGCCGCCAGCGAACGGGACACCGTCCGCCGTGCGGTGGGCCACGGCGTGGACGGATACCTGGTCAAGCCCTTCAGCCGCGAGGAGTTCAACGACCGCCTCCGGGAGTTCGCCGCCTTCCTGGCCGCCCATGGCGGACCCGGCCGGGGCGCCGGCAGCGCCCCGGAGCTGGACCAGAGCGAGATCGACCGGCTGGTCCGGGGCGCCTCCGGCCGGGCCCGGGACAGCGTGGATCGGCCGCCCGCAGTGCACTCCAGCGCAGCGGCGCCCTCCCCCGCGGTGGGGCCCTCCGGCGCGGCGGCGCCGGCGGGCGGCACCCCGGCCCGCCTGCCCAAGGGCTACTCGGCACCCACGCTGAACCTGGTCGGAACCGCGCTGCGGGAGGCCGGGGCCGGCGTCGACCTCTCGGCCCGTGAGGTGGCGGCAGCCTGTGGGATCTCCCGGGTCAGCGCCCGCCGCTATCTCGAGCTGCTGACCGAGCGCGGATTGGCCGAGCTGCGTCCGCGCTACGGCTCCACCGGGCGTCCGGAACACCGGTACGGCTGGATCGGCTGAAGCCCGGCACCCCACCTCGGAGCACCACTCTGAACCTCCGGCGGCGGACCCGTCCCCCGCCCGGTCCGACGACCCCTTGCGTCTTTGTCCACATTTGTATACATTCGTGCACAGTCGTCGGGCGGACCGGCGAGCCGACTGAAAGGGACCCTCATGACCACCTCCCCCACCCCGGACGCCCGCACCGCCGGCGCCCCGGCCGGCACCGGCCCGGATGCCGACGTCATCGTCGTCGGCGGCGGCAACGCCGCGTTCACCGCCGCCCACGCAGCAGCCGAGCGGGGCCGGAAGGTGCTCCTGCTGGAGAAGGCCCCCCGCGATGCCTTCGGCGGCAACAGCTACTACACCGCCGGTGCCACGCGCATCGCCCACGCCGGCCTCGAGGACCTGCAGGACTTCATCGAGCCGGACGAGCGCCACGCCGTCACCGAGGTCCCGGCCTACTCCGCCGAGGACTACGCCGCTGACCTCGTCCGCGTCACCGACGGCCGCAACGACCCCGAGCTGACCGAGGTGCTGGTGCACGAGGCCGCCCCGAACCTGAGGTGGCTGCAGTCGCTGGGGCTGAGGTACCGCTTGATGTACGAACGCCAGGCCTACCAGCGTGAGGACGGCAGCTACCTGTTCTGGGGCGGGCTGCACGTCGGCAACGTCGGCGGCGGCGAGGGCCTGATGCATGACCACGTCCGCGTGGCCGAGCAGCTGGGCACCGAGGTCCGCTACGGCCAGGACGTGACCGGACTGGTCGTTGAGAAGGGCCAGGTCCGGGGCGTCACCGTCCGCCAGGAGGACGGGTCCCTGCAGGAGCTGCGCGCCGAGTCCGTGATCCTGGGCGCCGGCGGCTTCGAGTCCAACGCCGAGTGGCGCCGCGAGCACCTCGGCGAGGGCTGGGAGAACGCCAAGGTCCGCGGCACCCCCTTCAACAACGGGGACATGATCGCCGCCGGCCTTGAGATCGGCGCGCAGAAGGCCGGGCACTGGTCCACCTGCCACTCCACCCAGTGGGATGCGTTCACCCCGAACAACGAGTCCAACCGCGAGCTCACCAACCGGCTGACCCGCCAGTCCTACCCGCTGGGGATCATCGTCAACACCGAGGGCCAGCGGTTCGTGGACGAGGGCGAGGACTTCCGCAACTACACCTACGCCAAGTTCGGCCGCGAGATCCTCCAGCAGCCGGGCTCGGTCGCCTACCAGATCTTCGACGCCCCCCTGCGGTCCATGCTGCGGACCGAAGAGTATGACATGCCCGGCATCACCGTGGCCCAGGCCGACACCCTCGGGGAGCTGGCCGAGAAGATCGGGATCGCCCCGGAGGCCCTGACCGGGACCGTGCAGGACTACAACGGGTCGATCGACACCTCGATCCCCTGGGACCCGACCGTCAAGGACGGCCGCCGCGCCGAGACCACCCCGGTCAAGTCCAACTGGGCCACCCCCCTGACCGAGGGCCCGTTCTACGCCTACGCGGTCACCTGTGGCATCACGTTCACCTTCGGTGGCCTGAAGTCGGACACCCACGGCCGGGTCCTGGACGCCGAGGGCGAGCACATCGGCGGGCTGTACGTCTGCGGTGAGATGCTCGGCGGCCTGTTCGCCGGCAACTACCCCGGCGGTTCCGGCCTGGCCGCGGGCGTGGTCTTCGGACGACGCGCCGGTACGCTGGCCTGACATCGGAAGGCGTGCCGGCCGGCGTCGGGAACTGCACGTTCCCGACGCCGGCCGGCACCGCTGAGAGCGGACGAAGGGGACACCTGTGGCAGGGAAGATGGACGCCGCCGCGATGCACGGCGAGCTCAAGGCGGAGATCCTCCGCGGCGAGCACTCCCCCGGCACCCCCTTCCGCGAAGTGGCCCTGGCCGAGCGGTTCGGGGTCTCCCGGACCCCGGTGCGCGAGGCCCTGGGCCGGCTCCAGCAGGAGGGCCTGCTCGAACGCGGGACCCGGGGGCTGCAGGTGCGGCGCCTGGACCCCGAGCAGCTGATGCAGGTCTATGACCTCCGCATCCTCCTGGAGGGACAGGCCGCCGAGGAGGCCGCCGCCGCCCGGACCGAGCTGGACCTGGTCCGGCTGGAGGGACTCCTCGCCCGGGACCAGGCCCTGACGGACCCGGACAACGCCACCCGCCTGGACACCAACATCGAGTTCCACGAGGCGCTGTGGTCGGCCGCCCGGAACCCCATCCTGCGCGATCTGCTGGACCGGCTCTCCACCCATCAGATCCATGCGCCGACCTCCACCCTCACCACACCGGGGCGGTGGGAGCAGTCCCTGGAGGAGCACGCGGAGATCCTCCGCTGCATCCGCGAGCACGAGGCCGCCGGCGCGCGTGAGGCCATGCGCGCCCACATGTCCACGGCCCGGGCGCTGCGGCTGAGGATGCTCAGCCACGCCAGGGGCTGAGTGCGCCGGCTGACCGGGACAGCCTGACGTCACCGGCGGGTGCGTACACCAGGCCACCCGGTTGAGAGGTTTCCCCTGGTCAGTCCCCTCCTTCTCGGACCCGCAGCCTCCGGACGGACCACGTTCGGCGTGTCGTCCGGCGTGGCGTTTTCACTGTTGCCGTTTCAGCGGTAGTGTCCTGCCCGATGCCCGCTCTGGGCAGACCCGGAATCCCCTCATTTGGAGGACATCATGTCCACTCCGCTGTCTCTCTCCACGTCCGAAATCCCCACCACGGGCACCTACTCGGCCACCACCGAGCGCGCCACGTTCTGGGCCGTCACCGGCATCATCTCCGCGGCCGCCGCCGTCGGTGTCGTCGAAGTGGTCCTGTTCCTGCTGGGGTAGGAGAACCTCGCCGCCGGCCTGGTGCGTCAGAACTCCCGCAGATAGCAGAGCATGCGGTAGTCCTCGCCGGGCTGGATGTTCGTGAACCCGTGCCGTTCGTAGAAGCGCCGGGTGTCCTCGTCGATCTCATCCACGTTGATGTGCATCTCCGCGCTGCCCCGCGCCCTCACGTGCTCGATGGCGTCCAGGAGCAGTTCGGTGCCGAGGCCCTGCCCCCGCTGGCCCGGCCGCACGTACAGCTCCTCGAGTTGAGCCAGCGGCCCGTCACCATACGGCGTCGGGCGCAGGGTCAGGAACGCGAAGCCCGTCGGTGCCGTGGTGCTGCCCGCCAGCAGGACGAGGACGTCGTCGCTCACCAGCAGCGTGCCGAAGCGCGCCGTGAAGTCCTCCGCGGAGGGCGTGGGCGAGCCGAACTCCGTGTTGAACTCGTGTAACAGCCGGCCCACGACGCCGGCCTGCCCGGGTCCCGCTCGTCTCGTCGCCATGCGTCCATGGTGTCGCGCCCACGGACCGGCTGACCAGAGCCGGCCACGTCATCATCCCGACGTGGCCGGAGGCCGCCCGGAGATCCACCTATCATGGCCGCAGACGGGCCCACGCCGTGGCTCTCGCGCGCCCGGATCCAGATCCTGGGCTCCGACGAACCAGACGAACCAGCAGGGAAGACGCCATGACGCAGCCTCCACAGGATCAGTCCGAGACGCTGCCGGGCCGCACGGCGGAACTGCAGCGTTTGAACGCCGCCTGGGCACGGGTGCAGACCGGCGTCCCCCAGTTCGTCGCCATCGAGGGCCCCGCCGGCATCGGCAAGACCACCCTGGTGGAGACCTTCCTGGCCGGCAAGCCCCACGTGCTGCCGGCGGTGGAGGTGTACCCCACCGATGTGGACGTCCCCGGGGCGCTGGTCCAGCGGCTGCTGTCCACCCTCACCGGCCAGTACCCGGCCCAGTGGCCCGCCGCGATCGAGGACTACGTGCAGGTGGTCTTCGATACCGTCCACGCCCTCGAGGCGAGGGCCGACGGGGCGAGGATCGCCGTGGTGGAGGACCTTCACTGGGCGGACCGGTTCTCCGCCGAGGTGCTGTGGCGGTGTGCCCAGGCCATGAGTTCGGGGCCCTTCATGGTCATCCTGACCTACCGCCCGCAGGCCACCGAGCTCACCGTCGGCATCGAGCGATTCCTGGCCTCAGGGCGCCACGGTACCCACTTGCAGTTGGGCCCGTTGGGAGTCGCGGACTGCCGGCAGGTCCTGCGGGAGCGGCTGGGCATCCCCGTGTCCGACGACTTTGCCCGCAAGGTCCACGGCGGCACGGGCGGAGTCCCCCTGCTGGTGGGCGCGGTGGCCGGGTGGCTGGACCACGCCCCTCCGGGACATCGACGGCTGCAGGATGCCATGGCGGCCTTGGGAAAAGGTCAGAATGCTCCCCAGCGCCTGTTCGGCCGTGCCCTGCAGTCATCGTGGGAGACGCTCACTCCCCATCTGAGGGACACCCTCAGCCTGCTGGCAGTGGCCGGCGAGCCGCTTCACATCGTGCACCTGAGCGGGGCGCTGGTCGAACTGGGTTACCCGGGCCTGCCGGACCACGGCCTGTTGGACTCGGACCAGGTGCGCATCACGCACACCGCGGGCACGGTGGCCCTGTCCCACCCGCACCTGGCCACGCTCATGGCGGACCAGCTGCCGGACAAGCGCCGTGCGGAACTGCATCGGATCCTCGCCCCGGTCCTGAAAGGGCCCGCGGCCCTGGGACACCGGGTTCAGGCACAGCGGCTGGACCCGGAGCCGGCGGAGACCCCACTGCTCGTCCGGACGCTGATGCAGTACGGAGGAGAGGCTTTAGTCCGCGGAGACGGGGTGGCGGCGTTTGGCCACTTCCATCAGGCCCTGCGGTTGACCGGGGATCCGGTCGCCCTGACGTTGGCTCTGCGTGCCACCGTGCTGGCCCGCAGGCCGGACCTGGTGCTCGAGTTGCGGGATGTCCTGGCCGGGATGCCCCAGAGCCGGCCAGGGTGCGCGGCGCGAGCCTGGGATCTGCTCGCCTCAGAGGACCTGGAAGGGGCGGTGGACCAGATCCGGCAAGGCCTCTACCTGCCGGAGAACGATCCGGGGCGGGCCGGCCTGCTCCTGCTCGGCCACGCCCTGGCCGCCGCGGGACGGATCGCCTACGCCACGGCACGGTTCGGCGCCGTGGGCAGCACCATCGATGCCCTGCTGGACGAGTTGGTGCCGGTGCGCCGCGGGTTCGAACACGCTGCCCGCCAGGACCCGCAGGCTCTGCGCCTGGTCAGTGAGGCTCGCTCCGTGGAGGCCCTGCTCGCCCTCTGGTCCGGCCTGCGGCATGGCGACCGCAGCCGCGTGGGTGAGTTCACTGAGCAGATGACATCCCTGCTGGAGGACCTGCGCCCCGTCCCGGGGACCGAACCCGTGCGGAGCGTGATCTCCGCGGTGATCGGCTCTCGCCTCCGCGCCCAGGGGGAGGTGGCCGCCGCCTCCCGGATCCTCGATGCCACGGCCCAGGACGCCCAGGGTCCCCGCGAGCAGCGGGTCTTCCTGGAAAGCACCCTGAGCCAGCTGGCCTTCCACCAGGGTGCCTGGGACCGAGCACTGGAGCATGCCACGCGGGCCGTGGACAGCTGCCTGATGCTACCGGTCGATTCCGGGGTTCGCTCCGCCTATGCCACGGCGGCGCTGGTGCCGCTGGCCCGTGGCGAACAGAGTGCCGGCCGCCCGCTGCTCCAGCGAGCGGTGGAGGACGCCAGCGCCACCAGTGAGGTGGTGGCCTGCGCCGTGGCCTTCGCCCGCGCCATGGGAGCCACCTTCGCCGGCGACCACCCGGAGGCCGCGCATCAGTTCCAGCTCATCGAGTCCACCCGGGTGGGGTGGGCCACCGCCGGATTCACCACGGTCTCCCTCTACGCGCGGGCCCTGGCGGAAACCGGACACGTACACCGCCTGCAGGCCCTCGCCGCTCACGCCACGGAGGGCATGGACTCCGCCCCGGAGGGCGTCCTGCGCGCGGTGGAGGCAGCAACGCTCGGTGCCCTGTACCGGGCGCGGGCCCAGCCAGACGACGCACGGGAGCAGCTGGTGGATGCTCTGGCCTCCCTCGACGCCGAGCCGGTTCCGTACGTGGCCGGCATCGGTCCGGACGTCCTGCCCGGCGGGGGCCATGCCCTGGTCCGGGCCTTCATAGCGCTGGATCTGTCCCGGCTCGCCATGGACGGTGCGGGCACCGACGATCGACTCGAGGACGGTGTGGACGACGCCGGCCGGTGGGCCCGCCAGGCCGCCGACTTCTTCCTGAGGTGTGGCGCGATGCCACTCCAGGGTGAGGCGGCGGAACTGGCCGCCGCCCTGCGGAAGCGGCAGGGGGAGAGAGCCACCGGGCCGGCCGATGTGGGCACCAGAGCGGAGGGGGGAAGCCGCCCCATGAGAGGTGTGCACGAATCGGTGGCCGGCCCGGTGGCTGGTCGAGGGGCAGAACGCTCCCATGAGCCGGTGTCGGCTCCGGCGCAGACCGCGTTTCGGTTGATGGCAGAACTGTCCACCCGCGAACGGCAGATCGCCGTCGAGGTCGCCGAGGGCAAGGGCAACCGCGAGATCGCTACCGAGCTATTCCTCAGCGTGCGCACAGTGGAGTACCACGTCGGCAATTGCCTCGCGAAGCTCGGGATGACCAGCCGCGTGGAACTGCGGAAGGCCCTGCGGCCGGCCACTCTGACCTTGCTGGTCCCGGCGCTGGCCGGGCGCGGCTCGGATGACGATGGCCCGGTCGACGGCATCCCGGACGACCCCGTAGACGTGGACGACCTAGGCGACCCGAACGCACCCTGAGGATCGTTCCTCGGTTGTCCCTGTGATGCCATGACTTCCATCCTGTCAGGGAAGCCGATGGGCCGGAACCGTGGTTTCTACGGGGTTCCGGTGCTTCCACGGGGTCTGATGTCGCCGAATCGACCTATTGCGCACAACTGAATTGTGCGCAATGCTTTTGAGATGAGCTTCGCACACCCAGAATCTGCCGGTCGCCTGGAGGACCAGGTGTGCTTCGCCCTGTACTCGGCAGCCCGGGCCGCCCAGCAGGCCTACCGCCCGCTGCTGGATGACCTGGGCCTGACCTACCCGCAGTACCTCGTACTGCTGGTGCTCTGGGAGCAGGACGGGCAGACCGTCTCTGCACTCGGCGATCGGCTGCATCTGGACAGCGGCACGCTGTCTCCCCTGTTACGGCGCCTGGACGAGCACGGCTTCATCACCCGCGAGCGCCAGTCAACGGATGCACGCCGGGTCGCCGTGCACCTGACCGCAGAGGGCCATGCCCTCCGCTCGCGCGCCGCCGAGGTCCAGCGCTGCCTGCTGGACGCCGTGACACTGTCGACGGAGGAACTCCTCAACCTCCGAGACCTCTCTCGCCGGTTCGCCGGTTCGGATGTCTGAGACTCGGACGTCTGGGGCTCCGCCTCGGCTTCCACCGCGCGAACCCATCCCCCGGCACGTACCTTGACCTGAACCCGAATCCAACCCCCGATCCTCACCCCGACCCAAGGAGAACCCTATGAAGACTGTCTACACCGCAGAGGCCCTGGCCACCGGCGGCGGCCGGGACGGCCGCACCCAGACCGCGGACGGTTCCATCAGCCTGGACCTGGCCGTCCCGAAGGAGATGGGCGGCACCGGCAACGGAGCCAACCCGGAACAGCTCTTCGCGGCCGGCTACGCTGCATGCTTCCACTCGGCTCTGCAGATGGTGGCCCGCCAGGCGAAGAAGGACCTCGGCGAGTCCAGTGTGGGCGCCCGCGTGGGGATCGGCCCGAATGGAGCCGGCGGATTCGGCCTCGAGGTCACCCTGGAGGTAGTGGTCCCCGCCCTACCCCAGGACGAGGCCCAGGAGCTGGCGGATCAGGCCCACCAGGTCTGCCCCTACTCCAATGCCACCCGCGGGAACATCGACGTCACCGTGGACGTGGTGCAGGACTGATGCCCACGCTCTCCGACTTCACCGCGCGGACGGCCACCGGGGAGGACCGCCCCTTGTCCGACTACGCGGGCCACGTGGTGCTCGTGGTCAACACGGCCAGCCAGTGCGGTCTGACACCCCAATTCGAGGGCCTCCAGGAGCTCTACAGGGACTACCGGGACCGCGGCCTGGTGGTGCTCGGCTTCCCCTGCAACCAGTTCGCCCACCAAGAGCCGGGCACCGACGCCGAGGCCAGTGAGTTCTGCCAGCTGAACTACGGCGTCGACTTCCCGATGTTCGCCAAGGTGGAGGTCAACGGCTCCGGCGCGCATCCGCTGTTCGCCTGGTTGCGGCAGGAGACCTCGGGGCTGCTCGGCGGCGCGGTCAAGTGGAACTTCACCAAGTTCCTGATCGGCCGGGACGGGACTGTCCTCGAGCGCTTCGCACCGACCACCGCCCCCGCCAAGATGCGCGGCGCGATCGAGACGGCACTCACCGCGCAGTGATCAGGTGAGAAGGGGCGCGTGAGGTGCCGGTCACGGTTCAGGTGCCCGACGCCGGCGCTGCCGCCGGCTCCCGCTGGCTCCCTCTGGCCCTCCTCGCATCGGCTACTGCGGGTACGGAGTCTCGCCACGTTCCAGCATGCCGACCAGCTTGGCCAGCCGATTGGTCCGGCTCGCCGGGCTCGGCGCGGTGAGGACCCGATGCAGGACGGCGTAGCGGTTCTGGCCGTTGAGCGTGGCGAAGGTGGCGGCGGCCCCCGGTGACGAGGCGAGCGCGGCGGCCAGGTCCTCGGGGACCTCGGCCGTGGCCGGGCCGGCGTAGGCGCGGTCCCACCGGCCGTCCACCTTCGCCCGGTCGATCTCGGCCTGGCCCCGGGGCCGCATCCGCCCCTGCTCGATCAGCTCTGCCACGAGCGTGACGTTGCGCTGAGACCACATCGAGGCCTTGCGGCGCGGTGTGTACCTCTGGCGGTAGGTGGTGGCATCGATCGACTTGGACTGACCGTCGATCCAACCACTGCACAACGCCTCCCGCAGGGCCTGCTGGTAGGTCAGTGACGTCGGGGAAGTAGCGCCCTTCTTGGCCAGCATCAACCAGATGCCGTCCGATCTCTCCTCGTGCGCATCCAGCCACTCCCGCCAGGCCGCAACGTCCTCCACGATGAGGACTTCGGGTTCCTCGACTACAGACGTGTTCTTCATGTAGGTCCTCCGCGACCGGTCCGGTTCTTCGCCATCCTACTCAGGCACCACCGCACGAGCACTGAGGTCACGGCGATCTCGGCGAGACCACAGAGGTACCCGTTGAGCCCCCTTGCAGGTCATGCAAGGATGTGACTCATCCCACATCCGTCTCATGTGTTGATCCCTCACCGTCTCACCTCTGCACCACCCTGAGGAGACACCATGAGCCCATCACCCGCACCCTTCGACCCGACCCCCACCTCCGGCGCCGACTCCACGGCAACGGCAACGGCAACGGCAACGGCAACGGCAACGGCAACGGTCGCACCCAAGCCGGCCATCCGGCGTCGTACGTTCTTAGGGGTGGGCGCCGCCGCCTTCGGGGCGACGGCCATCGGCACCGGAGCACTCACCGGACTGACCTCCAGCTCCCGCGCCAACGCCGCTGTGACCATTCCAGCGGAGGACCGAGATCCGCTGAACCTGCTGCAACGCATGCTCTCGTTCGACACCCAGAACTCCGGCCAGGGCGGCAAGACCCGGCCGCACGCCGAGATGCTCAAAGCGGTCTGGGACCGGGCGGGCGTGGACGCGGAGATCATCGAAACGCCCCAACCGGACAACGTGCACCTGATCGCGCGGATCGCCGGCACCGGCGACGCGGAGCCCCTGCTGCTGCTCGGACATTCGGACGTGGTGCCCGTGGAACTGGAGAACTGGTCAGTGGACCCCTTCTCCGGGGAGGTGCGGGACGGGGAGGTATACGGCCGCGGCGCCCTGGACATGAAGGGCGCCAACGCCGCGAGCATCAGCGCCCTGCTGCGCCACCTGCAGGAGGGCGCACGCTTCGACCGGGACATCATCGTCCTCACCGACTGCGATGAAGAGGCAGGCTCCTTCGGCTCCCGATGGCTGGCCAAGAACCACTGGGACAAGATCAACGCCGGGTCGGTCCTGACCGAGGGCGGCTGGTTCCTGGCCCAGGGGGACGCGACCACCCCGATGCTCATCACGGCCACCCGCCAGGACAAGGTCTACTTCAACCTGGACATCACCGCGGATGGCACGGCCACACACTCGTCCAAGCCGATGCCGGACGCGGCGATGGTCACGCTGTCCCGGGCGCTGGCCGATCTGGGTGACTGGGAGGCACCCGTCCATCTGACTGACGTGACCCGCGAGTACTTCCAGGCCCTGGCCGCATCCACCGATGACCGACGCTTCGCCCAGGCCATCCGGATGCTGCTCTCGGCACGGTCGGCCAAGATGCGGGAGCGAGCCGAGAAGCTCATGGTCTCCCGCTCCGACTACCCCTACCTGCACCGCGCCCTACTGCGGACCACGCACGCCTTCGTGATCCAGGAGGCCGGGTACAAGGAGAACGTGATCCCCTCCAGTGCGACGGCCCGGCTGAACTGCCGCGCGGTTCCCGGAGGGCAGAAACCTCGGGACTTCCTCCAGCAAGTGCGCAAACTCCTGGCGGAGCGGGACGTGGAGGTCAGCATCGCCGCCCCGGAGGGGACGAGCGAGGAGGACTACCTCAACGAGTTGGACCAGACGTGGGCGAACCCGCCGGCGGACATCGACACCGATCTGTTCCACGCGCTGTCCGGCGCGGCCGAGGCGACCTACCCGGATGCGGCCTTCGCCCCGGCCCTGTTCGAGGCAGGAACCTCCCTGGCCCCCTGGCGCGCCGAGGGCATCCCCGGCTATGGCGTCTACCCCTACGTGCTGTCCAACGAGCAACTGATCGGGATGCATGGGGACGACGAGCGGATCTTCGTGGACGCGCTGAAGACCGGCACCGACTTCATGTACACGGTGTTCGAGAGGTTCCGGGTGGGGTGAGCCCTACGCCGAGCTCCGGACCACCAGCTCCGGATCCAACTGCCGACTCTCCACGTCCTTTCCGTCCATCCGGTCCAGGAGCAGCTCCAGGCCCTGACGGCCGATCTGGTGCATCGGCGAGCGCACCGTGGTCAGCCCCACCCCGCTGGCCAAGGGGGTGTCGTTATACCCAACGATCTTGACGTCGTCCGGGACGGACAGCCCCCGTTCGGCCAGGACACCCAGGGCGCCGATGGCCGCGAAGTCGTTGACGGCGAACAGCGCGTCCGGCACGCCCACGGAGTCCAGCAGGCGCCGGGTGGCTTCTTCGCCGGCCTCGGCGTCGAATCCGCCGGTGGCGATGTGCTCGGCAGGCACGTGGATGCCGTGCTCGGCCAACCGTTCGGTGAATCCGGCCGTCCGGTCGATCGAGGTGGACATGCGGTTCTTGCCGGCCAGCAGGAAGACCTTCTCCATGCCCAGTCCGGCCAGATACTCGCCAGCGAGCTGTCCGCCCAGGTAGTCGTTGCAGGTCACGGACGGGTACCCAGGGGACCGTCGGTTGACCAGCACGAAGGGGACGTCGTCCTGCTCGATCGCGGTCAGGGTGGAGCCGTCGAACGGGGTGTCCCCGAGGATCAGTCCGTCGATGCGCCGGTCCATCAGCTTCCGGACGCGGGCCTCGTGGGACTCGGGGTTGTCCAGCGAGTTCGAGACTACCGCCACGTAGCCGTGCTCGGCCGCGGCCTCGTCGATGCCCTCATAGATCGTGGCGAGCACGTAGTCCTGCAACCGCGGCACCACCACCCCGATCATCCTCGACCGGGCCGTGCGCAGGGAAGCGGCGTAGGGGTTCTTGGCGTAGCCGACCTCGTGGGCCAGGGCCAGGATGCGCCGGCTCGTCTCCGGGGAGGCCCAGCGTGATTCCTCGCCCGCCGCGTCATTCAGCACGCGCGACACCGTGGACGGACTGAGACCCAGCTCCTGGGCCAGCCCCTTCAGGGTGACGGATGATCGCTTGCTCACGGTGGCCTTCGGTGATGATCGGATGCTTCGGTGGACGTCAGGTGATGCACTGGGCTCCCGGCGTTGCGGGCCCTTCGGTCCACAGGCCACGCCCCCGCAGGGCGGAGGGAGCGCCGTCAGTCTACGGGCCGAACATGGAGTCTTGCATCACGCGGATTCCTGCTCTAATGTGCATCACATCACTTTACACAAACGTTTGTGGCAATCGATTGGGGAACCGGCCCCAGGGTTTGCCCGACTTGCGACAGAGGCGGCATCGATTGGCCAGAGTCCACATCATCGGCACCGGCGGGACCATCGCGTCTCGCTCCGGTCAGGCCGGAGCGAACGGGGAGGGCACGGGTCGCGGCGACGGCTCGATCGCCTCGGACACGATCGGCGACCTCGTCGCCTCGTCCCCGGCCGCCGCAGTCGACGGGGCCCTCCAGGTCACCACCGAGGACGTCATGACGCTGGGCAGCTACCGCCTGGGCCTGCCGGAGATCCTGGAGATCACCGCGGCGGCACTCGCCCGGGCCGCCGAGGCGGAGGTGGCCGGCGTGGTCGTCACCCATGGCACCGACACCCTCGAGGAGACCGCCTTCCTGGTGGACCTGGTGAACGGCACGGACACCACCGTGGTGTTCACCGGCGCCCAGCGCGCGGCCGACCAGCCGGACTCTGACGGCCCCCGCAACCTCCGCCAGGCCTTGACGGTGGCAGCTGATCCGCGATTCCGCGGCATGGGCTCCCTGATCGCCTTCGACGGCCGGGTCCAGACCGCCCGGGGCGCCCGGAAGGCCCACACCACCGCCAGCCAGCCCTTCGACGGCGGCGCCACCGTGGGCCTGTTCCGCAATGACGAGCTCGACCTCGTCGCCCGGCCGGCCCGTCCCCGCGCTCTGCCCCTTCCCAGCCCCGAGTTCGGCACCACTCGGGTGGATGTCATCACGGCCTACCCCGGCTCCTCTCCTGACGCATTGCGGCACGCAGCGCAGAGCGGCGCGGCGGGCGCGGTGCTAGCGGGCACCGGCGTCGGGAACGCGGGTCCGGGGCATGCCGACGCCGTAGCGGATCTGGTCTCCTCGGGGATCCCCGTGGTGCTGAGCACCCGCGTGCCTGGCGGCCCCATGGTCCCCATCTACGGCAACGGCGGCGGAGTGGACCTGATCGCGGCCGGCGCTGTCAGCGCCGGACACCTGAACCCCTTCCAAGCACGGATCCTCGCGGCGGCACTGCTGTCCGGGAATCCCTCCACCACTGAATTCACCACCCTGTTCAGCGAACTGCGCTGACCACTGAAAGGAACGAACATGACCAAGAAGATCTACGTGTCCGTGGGAATCGACGTCGACGCCGTGGGCGGCTGGCTCGGCTCCTACGGTGGCGAGGACTCCCCCGGTGACATCTCCCGCGGCCTGTTCGCCGGCGAGGTGGGCGTGCCGCGCCTGCTGCAGCTGGCCCAGCGCCGGGAGATGCCCGTGACCTGGTTCTGGCCGGGACATTCGGTGGAGACCTTCCCGCAGCAGTTCGACGAGGTCGTCGCTGCCGGCCACGAGATCGGCGTGCACGGTTACTCGCACGAGAACCCGATCGCCATGACCCGCACCCAGGAGACCGAGATCCTGGACTACTGCACCGACCTGATCGAGCGGCGCTCCGGCAAGAAGCCCGTGGGCTACGTGGCCCCGTGGTGGGAGTTCTCCAAGGTCACCAACGAGATCCTGCTCGAGCGCGGCTTCCTCTACGACCACTCCTTGATGCATGACGACCACACCCCGTACTACGTGCGCGTGGGTGACACCTGGACCAAGATCGACTACTCCGCCAACTCCGCTCACGACTGGATGAAGCCGCTGGTCCGTGGCGAGGAGACCGACCTCATCGAGATCCCGGCCTCCTGGTACCTGGATGACCTGCCCCCGATGATGTTCATCAAGTCCAGCCCCAACAGCCACGGCTTCGTCTCCCCGCGGGACGTGGAGCAGCTCTGGAAGGACCAGTTCGACTGGGTCTACCGCGAGATGGACTACGCGGTCTTCCCCATCACCATCCACCCGGACGTCTCCGGCCGCCCCCAGAACCTGCTGATGCTCGAGCGGCTGTTCGACCACATCCAGGGGCACGACGGCGTCGAGTTCGCCTTCATGGAGGACGTCGCCCGGGACTTCGCCCAGCGTCACCCCCGCCCGCGGGCCTGATCGGCCCTCCGGCCACCATCCCCCTCTGATGGATCGCCCGGCCCGGCGGGCCGGGCGATCCCCCCACACGAAAGTCCACCATGTCCTCTCCCCGCACCGCCTCAACCGGGCCCGTGGCCCCTTGGGACGTCCCCGTCACCCCGGGCATGATCCGCAAGGTCTCGATCGTCTGCTTCCTGGCCTGGGTCATCTCCGTCTACGACTTCACCCTCTTCGGCACGCTGCTGCCGGTGATCGCTGAGGACTTCGGGTGGTCCACCGCCCAGTCCACGATGATCAACACCCTGGCCCACGTGGGCGTGTTCATCGTCTCGCTGATCGTCGGGCCGATCATCGACCGCCTGGGCCGGCGCAACGCCCTGGTGATCCTGATGATCGGCGGCGGCCTGGCCGCCGGCTTCACCGGCATGGCGATCGGCGCGGTCTCGATCATCCTGGTGCGCTCCTTCACCGGATTGTCCCTCTCCGAGGAGGTCGTCAACGCGGTCTACCTCTCCGAGATCTACAAGGACGTCAAGAACAAGGGCTTCTTCTACTCCGTGGTGCAGGCCGGCTACCCGATCGGCGCCCTGGTGGCCGCCGGCATGTCCGCCCTGCTGCTGCCGGTCATCGGTTGGCGTTGGTCCTTCGTGATCGCCGGCGTGCTGGCCATCGCGGTGGCCCTGGTGGCCACCCGCCTTCCCGAATCGCCCACCTTCGCCGCCATCCGTGAGGCGCGCCGCCGCCAGTCCGTGGGGGACGACGCCGGCGCCCAGGTCCTGATCGACCAGCACCGCCTCGAGATGGACAGCGAGACCCAGGGCGGTCTCAAGGAGGTCTTCTCCCCGGCGCTGCGCCGGCACACCATCCTGCTCTCCCTGGCCTGGCTGTTCAGCTGGATCGGCATCCAGGTCTTCTCCGTGCTGGGCACCACGGTGCTGGTGGAGGCCAAGGGCGTCTCCTTCGAGAACGCCCTGGTCATCCTCATCGGCGCCAACGCCGTCGGTTTCGTCGGCTACCTGTTCCACGGGTGGCTCGGGGACCGGATCGGCCGCCAGCGCACCGTGATCCTCGGCTGGCTGGCCGGTGCCGTCTCCAGCCTGGGCATGCTGCTCATCCCGGGAGCCACCTGGTTCATCATCGCCATGTATGGCCTCACCCTGTTCTTCCTGACCGGCCCGTTCGCGGCGCTGCTGTACTACATGGGCGAGTCGTTCCCGGCCCACGCCCGCGGCATGGGTACCAACGTGGCCCACGTGATGGCTCCGGTGGGCGGGATCGTGGGCTCCGGCCTGCTCAGTGTGCTGCTCTTCGCCGGGCTGTCCATGACCGCCGCCGCCATCCTCTCCGGCACCCTCGGGCTGGCCCTGGCCGGGCTGTGCATGATGGGCACCCGCAGGATCGAGGGCCCCGCCGCCGATGCCCCGGCCGACCTGCTGGGCCACGGCAACCACCCCGACACGGAGAAGGATGAGGTGACACTCTGATGAGCACTCAACGAGACGACGGACTGGCCGGCAAGGTCGCGCTGATCTCCGGCGGCGCCAGCGGGATCGGCCAGGCATTGGCGGTGGCCTACGCCCGGGCCGGTGCGCACAGCGTGGTCAACTATTTCCCCGGTGATCCGCACGACTCCCAGGAGACGGTGCGGGCTGTGGAGGCCGCCGGCGGACGGTGCATCGCTGTGGCCGCGGATGTCCGCAGGACCGAGGACTGCGACGCGATGGCCGAGGCCGCCATGGTGGAGTTCGGCCGGTTGGACATCGCCGTGGCCGCTGCCGGCATCCTGCGGCGCAACCCGCTGGGCGAGATGACGGACCAGGCCTGGGAGGACATGCTGGACGTGGACCTCACCGGCGTGATGCGCATCTTCCGCTCGGCCGCCGCCACAATGACCGACGGCGGCGCGATGGTCGCGACGTCATCGATCGCCGGCGGCGTGTACGGCTGGGAGGAGCACGCCCACTATGCCGCGGCGAAGTCCGGCGTGCTGGGCCTGTGCCGCTCCTTGGCCGTGGAACTGGCCCCGCGCGGGATCCGCGTGAATGCGGTGATCCCCGGTCTCATCCGTAGCCCGCAGTCCGAGGATGAGAAGAACTCCCTGGGTGATGAGGGGCTCAAGGCCGCCGGGAAGATCATCCCCGCCGGCCGAGTGGGCACCGTGGATGAGACCGCCCGCACCATCCGCTTCCTCACCAGTGACGATTCCGCCTACGTCACCGGTCAGGAACTCATCGTGGACGGCGGACTGACCATCCGCTGGCCCAGCTGAGCCACCCACTTCGAAATCGACAGTCACCACGTGAGAGAAGGAGCAGGCGCATGGAAGCGCTGAAGGACAAGGTCGCCGTCATCACCGGCGGCGCCAGCGGGATCGGGGCGGCCGTCGCCCGGCTGTACGCGGAGAACGGCGCGGCCATCGCCGTGCTGGACCGTGACGCGGCGGCCGGCGCGGCCGTCATCGGGCATCTGACCGAGGCCGGCGCCACGGCGCTGTTCGCCGAGGTGGACGTGACCAGCTCGGATTCGGTCCGGCAGGCCATGGACTCCGTGGCCGAGCAGCTGGGCGGGATCGACATCGTGGTGACCGCCGCCGGCATCCTGGACGAGAAGCCGATGGCCGAGATGACCGAGCAGGACTTCGACCGGACGGTGGACATCGACCTCAAGGGCGTGTTCCTCGCCGGCCGGTGGGCTCTGCCGCACCTGCAGGCTCGCGGGGGCGGCCGCATCATCAACATCGCCTCCCAGCTGGGCATCAAGGGCGGCACCGGCCTGGTGCACTATGTGGCGGCGAAGGCCGGCGTGATCGGCATGACCAAGGCGATGGCCCTGGAGCTGGCGCCCGAGGGGATCCTGGTGAACGCCATCGCCCCCGGCCCCATCGACACGCCCCTGCTCAACGGCGTGACCGAGGAATGGAAGGCGGCCAAGCGCGCCGAGCTGCCGCTGGGCCGCTTCGGCACGGCCGAGGAGATCGCGCCGACGGCACTGCTGCTGGCGTCCTCCCCGGGCGGGGACCTCTACGTGGGCCAGACGCTCGGGCCCAACAGCGGCGACGTGATGCCGTGATCGGCTGCTGAACCATGTGCGGAGCCTGCCCCGGTGGCACCACGGTGTCCCCCACCACGGCCACCCTCAACCGGCTCGGGCGCAAGCGCCAAGCGCTGGCGGAGTTGCGCCGCGGGCTGGCTCCCGGCTGCTCGCTCACCCTGATGGGTGACGGCTGGACCCTGCGACGCCGGACCGGCCGCCAGGACGTGTTCGCGGACGTGGAGGAGTTGCTCGTGTCGCTGGAGACGCCAGGGCCCGGTGCCGGCGCGGACTGGACGGGGACCGAGACGCCGCGGGCCGTCGTCGGGCGCCTGCTCGCCCGCGCTGGGTGAGCCCTTCCTTCCCACACCGCCGCAGGCCGGCCGGTGGACGATGTTCATCGTCCACCGGCCGGCCTGCGGTCTATCAGCTCGTTGGAACCGGCTCGTCCACCCGCAGTTCCCAGTCCTGGATGGTCGCCAGGTCACCGAAGGCGCTCGGTGCCAGGGGGTCGAGCAGCTGGCGGCCCTGCTGCACTCGCTGCGGCCAATCGTGCTGGGCCAGGGCCGCCTTGCCGATCGCGACCAGGTCCGCACCGCCCTCACCGAGGCTCTGCGCCGCCTCGGCGCCGGTGTCCAGATGCCCGTTGGCGATGATGGTCAGCCCCGGGGCGAACTCGCGGGCCAGCTGGGACAGCGAGCGGGCGTCCTCGTCCGGGAATGCGGGCGCGTTGGCCTTCCACTCGGTGGTGTGGAGGTAATCCACGGAGGCGCCGGCGAGGGCGCCGAAGATCGTCTCCGCCTCCGCCACTCCCTCGGACCACCGGTGGGTGGCATCGCTGACCTTGCCCTGCGAGATGCGGATCCCCACCACGAAGTCATTCCCGACGGCGGCGCGGACAGCCTCGATGATCTCTCGCGCCAAGCGGGTCCGCGCCATCGGCGAACCGCCGTAGCCGTCCGTCCGCTCGTTCAGGTAGTCCGTCAGGAACGCGTCCACCAGGTAGCCGTTGGCGCCGTGGATCTCCACCCCGTCGAAGCCGGCGTCCCGGGCCCGCACGGCAGCTGCGGCGAAGGAGGAGATCACCTCGCCGATCTCCTCCGCGTTCAGGGCCTCCGGCACCTCGTATGGGCCGCTGCCCCGGTACATTCCGGCCTGCTCCCCGCGGGCGCGGACGGCTGAGGCGGAGCGCAATCCCGAGACGTGGGGATTGCCCTGTCCTTGAGGGCCGGCGTGCATCAGCTGCGCGATGATCGAGCCGCCGTGCTCATGGACGGCCGTCGTGACAGGGCGCCACGAGTCCACATGGGCGGAGGTCGCCAGGCCCGGCTGATCCAGGTACCCCTGGCTGTGGGCGGCGTCCGGGTAGATCCCCTCCGTCACGAGCAGGCCGAAACCGCCCTCGGCGAAGGACCGGTAGTAGTTCCGCATCCTCTCCGTCGCGCGGCCGTCCCCGTGCGCGCTGATCCGCGTCATCGGGGCCAGGACCGCCCGGTTGGGCAGGTCAAGCCCCCTCAGTCCATAGGGCTCGTTCAGCGTGGCTTCGCTCGCAGACGTCTCACTCATGGCAGTCCTCTCGGTTCGACCGGATCCACCCGATTCGCATAGTGGATCGATTGATCCAGTTTCGCTGCGGCGGCCCGCCGTGTCAAACTGTCATGGTTGATGAAGCAGGCGGGAGCTGATGCGAGTGGCGGGGCGTCCAAGACTCTTTGAGGAACAGGCGGCACTGGAAGAGGCGATGCAGCTCTTCTGGCGCCAGGGATACGAGGGCACCTCGATGAGCCAGCTCCGGGAGGCCATGGGCCTGTCCTCAGCCAGTCTCTATCACGCGTTCGGCTCCAAGGACCGGCTCTTCGGACGGGTGATCGAGCACTATGTCTCCCGGCCCGGGAGTGTGGTCAGCATCGTCTCCGCCAGCCACGCCGTCCCCGCCGGCGAGGCCCTCACACAGCTTCTGCACCGTTCGATCGACGAGCAGTTCGATGACTCCCATCCCCGGGGATGCCTGGTGGCCCTCGCCGCCACCGTCGGCCCCCAGGACCGCGGGACCGAGTCCGGCCGCATCGTGGCGGACCAACGCGAACGCGACTACGAAGCCATCGCGACGCTCACGAGGCGTGCCTTCGACGAGGGCGTTCCGGCCGCGGCCGTCACGAGCGAATCCCTGGCCCGCCTGATCCACGGCTTCATCCTCGCTTTGGCCACGCAGACCCATGATGAGACGCCTCCCGAAGATCTGCACGCCGCGGCCGATTCCCTGTCCACGCTCTGGAGGTAGCCCGGGGCCAGCCCCGGGAGGGTGCGGCCGACGAGCCGGTGGGGTCAAGGCTGCTGGGGCGGGGTCGCTACCGCTCCCGGATCACGATGGCATCGCCCACGGCACGTTCGTTGCCGCCGGAAGGGGAGTTCTCGAGTTCGCCGTCCACGACCATGGCGGTGGACCCGCCGCCGTCGAGGTTGATGGCGTCCACCAGCCCCAACCGCTCGGAGAGGTCCGCCGCCTCGGAGATGCTCAGCCCCACGGAGTCGGCCTGCCGGCCGTCGGCAGTGATGAGCACGAGCTGGCCCCGGCCATCGATCCCGGCGATGGTGCGCGGATTGCGCTGGTGCGTCCAGCCGTAGAACTGGCCCGGGTTGTCCGCTTGAACCATACCGTCGCGGGCTGCCGTGATGTTCCGCTCACCGTCCGTCAGCAGGTTCGGGCCCCCATTGAGCACCTGGGTGTGCGGGGTCATACGCAGTTTCTTGCCGCGCTCGTCGAGGTACTCGTTGGTGAGCTTGATCCGCCGAGCCTCGGTGGCAAACTCGTGCAGATCCGCGGTGTCCTCGCCGATGGCCTGGATGGAGTACTGCCCGTCAGTCAGTTCGGTGCCCCGCTCCTGGTTGACCTCCTGGACCCGGCCGCGGTGATCGACGACGACCTCCAGGCCTTCCCCTTCCGGCGTGGTCGTCCCATATTCCTCGGTGAACACGACGATCTCATCGGTATCAGTGCAGGTGACATCATGCTTCGGGGCCGCCGTGGGCAGGTCATCGGTGCCGCCGCAGTTGCGGATCTTGCCGGGCACGCGATTGATGCCGTCCAGGTCCAGCCCCTCTCGGCCTGAGGAGACGCGGCCCTCCCAGGTGAGGCGCTGGATGGAGGCGCGGCCGCTGCGGTGATCGATCACCAGGTTGGGACGGTCCCCCACGGTCTCACTGAGAATCTCCCCGTTGTACGCCGCTGCGCCGGCGGGGTCTCCGGGGGCGCCGTGCTGCTCCCCGTAGACGAAGAACCCGGCATTGACGCCGGCCAGGGCACCGTCGGCCAACTCGGAGGTAGTTTCGGTCCGCTCGATGTCCTCGCCGAAGGTGCCGGTCACCTCCCCCTGGAAGCGGCGCGGGTCGACGGTCACGACGTCCACGTTGACGGGACCGCTGCGGTGGCCGCTTGACGGCTGATCGCCGTCCCAGCCCTCGTACCAGGTACCGCCGGAATACCCGAGGGCCGTCAGTTCGGATCGGGCCGCCTCAGCCTCAGCCTCGGTGGGGAATGCCCCCACTCGGACACGGTGGCCTAGGTAGCCGCCGGAGTCGGCCAGCTGGTCGGCCACCACGGCCTCTGCGCGGGTATCCAGGCCCGCCTCCCGTAGTTCGGCGGCCACGCGGCGGGCCGCGCTCCGGCTGGAGACCTGCGAATCCCGCACACGTTCCTGGCCAGATGGCAGCGTCACCTGCACGGTCCAGGTGTATTTCGCATCAGGATTCCCGAGCGTGAAGGACTCGTGGGTGACACCGCGGGCCAAGCGCTGCTCGGTGCCCGCAGATCGGAAGGTCCCGACGCCGGCCGTCGGCTCCCGCTCGGCGGCCGAGACGTCCGCGGTGACGGCGGTGACCGCGGAAGACTCAGAGGTGGCGGCGACGGGCCCGGCCACGGTGCCGCCGGTCAGCAGGGCGCAGGAGAGCGCGGTGATGGTCAGGGTACGGGTGGCGGTGCGGCGAGTTGAGGTAGTCACGGTGTCCATGCTGACCCGCCCAGCAGCGGCCGCGGGCCATGACTGGGGTCAATTCGCCGAGCTGTCGCCGAGTGTTCAGATGTCGTCCTCGTAGGCGGGCCCGCCTTCGCCCTCCCACGTCTCCAGGCGCTTGGCCTTCACGCTGTTGAACTTCTGGCGGACGCCGTAACCTGCGTGATCGTCCTCAGCGATGAACTGGGCGCCGAACCCTTCCAGGGCCATGCGCAGCCGGTGGCTCTCGTCCGCGTCGAGCGTGCCGTGGCCTCGCTCGAAGGCCCGCAGGTCGCCGGGTTCCAGGCCGGCGGCCTTGGCCACCACGGAGTAGGAGACCTGGGTCAGGGCACGGGCGGCGCGGGCCAAGTCTGCGGGGATGATGAAGTCATGGTCAGCCATGGCTACATCATGTCCCGTCAGCCCCGGGTTTGCACGTCCTCGTTCAGGGCACCGAGAGCAGTGCCGCGGTGGCGGCCACGAAGGACGGAATGAGCTTGCCATCACAACTGAGCTCTGGCGGCCCCTCGGCCATCCCTCGCCGAGAGGACTGGGCATCAAGCTTTCACCATCATGTCCAACCGAGCACTGCCGTTCCGGGTCTTCCGGAGCGGGCCCAGCATTCCTTCTTCACCACTCACGACTCGTTCCCCGGAAACCCGCATGGGGTTTCCGGGGAACGAGTCCTCGGGCGGACTGGTTCAGCGCTTCATGTAGGCGTTGACGTCATCGCTGTTGAACAGGTCCGGTACGGTCCAGCCGTTGATGTCGTACTCGCTCATGCACTGCTCGACCATGCCGTTCATGGTGTCCACGGTGCCGTTGTTCATGGCATTCATGAGCATTTCGACGCGCACGTTCTCGTGGTTTCCGGAGTAGTTGCGCTCATAGAGCTCGTGACGGCCGCCGAACTCGGTGCCGATCGCATCCCAGAGGAGCTTCATCAGCTTGACCCGGTCCACGGCCTGCACGCCATCCGAGCCGCGGACGTACTTGTCCAGGTAGGGGCGGATCTCGGCGTTCTTGAAGTCCAGCGCACCGGAGGGCAGGTAGATCAGGCCCGAGGCCACATCCTGCTCGATGATCTCCTTGATCCGCGAGTACCCCTGCGCCATGAACATCCGGTAGGCCAGCCCGTATTCCATGTTCGGCAGCACTGAGCCATGGGGGCCCTCGTCCGGATTGAGCATCATCGAATCTGCCAGGGACCAGAACAGGTTGCGCCAGCCGATGACCTCCCCGGCGCGTGCCTGCACGCCGCGGAAGTCTTTGGTCCCGGCGATTTCCAGGGCCTTGAGCAGCAGTCCGGCGATGAAGTCCAGCTTCACGGCCAGGCGGATGCAGCCCTGAAAGGTGAAGCGCTGGATGAAGCCGGTCTTGGGCATGAATCCGTTGATCTGGTCCGGGTCCCCGTAGGCGAAGATGTTCTCCCACGGCACCTCGACCTTGTCGAAGATGAACACGGCATCGTTCTCATCCATCCGCGAGGACAGCGGGTAGTCGAAGGGCGTGCCTGTCACAGCGGCGTTCTGGGCGTAGGAGGCCCGGGATATCAGCTTGATGCCCGGGGCGTCCATCGGCACCGTGCAGATCAACGCGTATTCGGGCTTCTTGATCGGCAGGCCGTAGTGGGAGATGAAGTTGAAGTTTGTGATGGCCGAACCGGTGGCCACCACCTTCGCCCCGGACACCACCACGCCGTTGTCCGTCTCCTTCTCCACCTTCATGAACACGTCCTTGACCTCATCCGGTGGCAAGTGACGGTCCACCGGCGGATTGATGATCGCGTGATTCCAGTACAGGACCTTTTCCTGCGACTCCTTGTACCAGCGGGCGGCGTTCTCCTGATACGGGGAGTAGAACTCCGGCATGGAGCCCAACGTGCCCAGGAACGCGGCCTTGTAGTCCGGCGAGCGGCCCAGCCAGCCGTAGCTCATCCGCGCCCAGGTCTCGATGGCTGTGCGTGACTCACGCAGGTCGTCCACGGACTTCGGGACCTTGAAGAACGGGTGCGTCTTGCCGCCGGAGCCGGTGTCCGTGTCCACCAGAAGCTGGTCCGCAGTGTCCGGGTTATGGAAGCCGTCGTACAGGCGAGCGACCATACGGATGGAGTTGCGGAACGCCGGGTGGGTGGTGACATCCTCCACGCGTTCGCCGTGCAGGTAGACCTCTCGGCCATCTTTGAGGGATTCGATGTACTCGTCACCGGTCATCGGCAGCTTGGGGTTGGCCGGTTCAGTGCGCTCGGACATGGTCTGCGGGTGGGTTTCAGTGGTGGTCATGACGACCGTCCTTTCGGTACTGCGTTGATTCGGGGAGGGAAGGGAATATCGGGGGTTCGGCGAATGCGGGGTCAGATGGCGCGGAATGAGGTCGAGCCTTCGAACCAGCCGTGGGCGATCGAATCGCCGGAGGCCTCCCAGGGGGCACCGCCGTGCAGGGTGCCGGCGTGGTGGAACTTCCCGGAGATGAACAGCAAGGGGTCCACGTCGTTGACCTCCAGGGCGATGACCTCACCGATCACGATGAGGTGGTCACCGCCGTCGTAGACCTGCCACGGCTTGCATTCGATGGTGGCGGCATTGCCCTGAAGGACCGGGATCTCACCCTCGCAGCGCCACTGCACGGGTTCCTTGGCCGGTTTACCGGCGAAGTTCAGGCACGTGGCCAGTTGGTCCTCGGACATGATGTTGATCGCGAAGGGGCGGTCCGCCAAGTACTCGGAGGCCTTGTTCCCGCGGATCAGGGTGACCTGGGCCAGGGGCGGGTCCATCGAGACGGCTGTGAACGCATTGACCGTGGCACCGTGCGGAGTGCCCTCAGGGCCCTGGCACGTCACCACTGTCACGCCGGTGGCGAACTTGCCGAAGGCCTTGCGCAGGCTCTTGCCGTCCACGGTGTCGCCGGGCTGGACCGCGTGGACGGTCCTGCCGCTGGCCATCTGCTTCTGGCTCATGGGCTCTCCTCATTGTGAGTCGCATCACTTGGAGGATGATCGTGCAGGGGCGGCGCATCCGATTCCAGCAGTTGTCCCGCAGAGAACAGCCCGCGTCCCCTGCGGGACAACCTGATACTCTCCGCACCCGAATCAGTCCGGGACTCGTCTCAATCGCCGGCCTGGGCTGCAGCAGCCCGTTGCACCTCCGAGGGCGTCACGCCGGCACGGGCCTTGAACGCCTGACTGAAGTGCGAGGCCGTGGTGAAGCCGCATTGGCGGGCGATATCCGCGATCGGCCGTGAGGACCCGGACACCAGCAAAGTCTCCGCACGCCGTAACCGATGGGACATCACCGTCTCAGCGAAGGTCGTCCCGTGCGAGGCGAACAACCGCGCCAACTGCCGCTCACTGACCCCCGCCTCCCGTGCCACCAGGGCACGATCCAGTCCGGGGCGGCCGAACCCTCGCTCGATGGCCTGCAACGCTCGGCGATAGGCCGACTGCCGGTCCGTGCCGAGCGCGCGGATCACCAACTGCTCCAGCAGGCCGAAGGCCTGCTGCTCCACGTCCACCAAGTCCGAGGGAGGGTGGAGGAACACCTCGTCGATGAGCGAGGCCAAACTGGTGACGGCCGCATCGCTCGCGGCCACGCCGTCCCCCCTCAAGTCGGCCCCGCCGGCCGCGAACTCGAACACGATCGGCTCCTTCAGCGGCGCACCGTGAGACAACCGCATGAACTCCTCACGCGGAATAGTCAGTACGAACTCCCGGACCCCGTGGGAGAAACCGCGGACGAAGGGCAGATCGGCGTCATAGAGGACGGCCTGGCCTCGGCGTAGCAGGAGCATCCCTGAGGAGTGATAGAAGAATGCTTCTCCGCCCAGGGCGAAGAAGAGGGCGATGTCACCGGTGGGATGCTGGGTGATCAGCCGTTCGGACCGCTCCACGATCTGGGAGGAGCCGCGCACGCTGGCGAACCGCAGCGAGGGGAAGTAGAGATTGAGCTCGGCAGCCTGAAGCGAGCCACCCTCCAGGGTGCGGATATCCAGCCCGATCAAAGCCTTGGTGTTGTGCTCCTCCCAGTACTCCACACGCATCCCCGCGGGAACCCGGGCAGTACTGAAACTCCTCCATGCCGCAGGATCGGGGACCGGACCGGCGGGAACCTGCGGTTCGTTCACGACAGGCCCCCGTTCTACACGGTCTGGGATCGACTCGGATCGGGCCACCCGCAAGGGTGATCACCGGCGGCATCCAAGATACCCGAGGTGAGTGACACGTGTCACATCGGATGATCGGACCTCTAGCCGAGGGCACTGCCCTCGACGAGAGGGGACGCAAAAACGGCCGCCCACCCCGAAGGATGAGCGGCCGTTTTAGAGTCTGATCAGATCAGAGGGGGCGGACCGACGAGGCCTGCATGCCCTTGTCGCCCTGAGTCGCCTCGAACTCGACCTTCTGGTTCTCCTGAAGTTCGCGGAAGCCGCCGCCGTCGATGGCGGAGAAGTGCACGAAGATGTCAGCGGAGTTGTCGTCCGGGGCAATGAAACCAAAGCCCTTTTCAGCGTTGAACCACTTGACTGTACCGGTGGCCATGGTGGCCTCTTTTCTTTAGGGTGCTATACCCGCCAGTTTTTCCAGCGGGGGGCGAAGCGGTGTGTACATACCGCTTCCCCAGCGCCCCATCCGACCCGAAGGCCGTCCGGTCCGCAGTGGTGACGGACTTACTGCATCTACTACAACTACTTCTGCAAGCAACTGTACGGCATCAAAGCTCTTCTGTGAACCACAGGCCCCGCTGCCCCTCTCTGCCCCGCAGAACGAGCCCCTCTGGTACCCGGGAGGTTCACCCTGGAATACACCCTGAGCGAACTCTGCTCATGTTTGCTGAATCCCGAGCCTGATCTTGGGAACATTCTGACGTCAATCGTCGTTACTTGAGTTGAACACACTCAACTATCGCTGGAAACACACCCCTGGGAGGACACTTTGCCCGCATTCTTCGGCCCCGCCGGTTCCAACGGCGACTCCTTTGACGACTTTGTCACCCGCTACCTCCAGGGTCAGCGGGCCGGTCGGCCGGGACGCCCCGTCGACCTCACCCGCCTGCTGAGCAAGCGGACCCATGACGTGCTGGCCGCCGCCGCAACCTTCGCCGCCGAACGCGGCCAGACCGACGTCGACGCGCTGCACATCCTGCGCACCATGCTGGGCGAGGACCCGGCCAACACTGCTGTGCGCCTGTCCGGCGCCGACCCGCAGGCCCTCATCGCCGCCATCGACGACCGCCTGCCGGCCCCGAGCGAGGCGAAGGACGCGAGCTCCACCGCGTCCCTGAACGCCTCGGCCCAGAAGGTGCTGCTGGACGGCTACCAGGTGGCCCGCGGGTTCGGTTCCACCTACATCGATCCGGAGCACGTGTTCTTCGCGTTCGTGCTGAACCATGACTCCCCCGCCGGCCAGCTCCTTAACCAGTCGGGCGTCACCCCGCAGTCCCTGCAATCCGCCGCTCAGCAGCAACAGCAGCAGCAACAACAAGGCCACGCCAGCCAGCAGCCGTCGGGCCAGGATTCCGAGGGCTCCGTCCTCGAGAAGTTCGGCCGGGACCTGACCGCTGAGGCGAGGGCCGGCCGGCTGGATCCGGTGATCGGGCGGACCGACGAGGTCGAGCAGACCATCGAGGTGCTGGCCCGCCGCACCAAGAACAACCCGGTGCTGATCGGTGAGGCCGGCGTCGGCAAGACCGCCATCGTGGAGGGCCTGGCCCAGGCCATCGCCGACGGCGAGGTGCCCGCCCAACTGCAGGACCGCCGCGTCATCGCCCTGGACCTGGCCGGCATGGTCGCGGGCACCCGTTACCGCGGTGACTTCGAGGAACGGCTCACGGGCGCCATGGACGAGCTCGCCGAGGACAGCAGCACCATCGTCTTCATCGACGAACTGCACACCATCGTCGGCACCGGCGGCTCCGGGGAGTCCGGCGGCATGGACGCCGGCAACATCCTCAAGCCCCGCCTGGCCCGCGGCGACCTGCACATGGTCGGCGCCACCACGCTGAAGGAGTACCGCACCATCGAGAAGGACGCCGCCCTGGAGCGGCGCTTCCAGCCGGTCACCGTCGGCGAGCCCTCCGTGGAGGACGCCGTGCAGATCCTGACCGGCCTGGCCGATCGCTACGCGGAACACCACCAGGTGACGTACACGGACGAGGCGCTGCGCGCCGCCGTCGTGCTCTCGGACCGGTACATCACCGACCGGTTCCTGCCGGACAAGGCCATTGATCTCATCGACCAGGCCGGGGCGCGGCTGTCCCTGAAGCGCGGCCCGAAGCACGACGCCGGCCCGGCCGTGGACACGGACGCGCTGCGGTTCCAGCTCGCCGAGTTGGAGGCCGAGAAGAACTCGGCGGTCAACGCGGAGGACTACGAGCGTGCCACCGAGCTGCGGGACGAGGTCGCCCGGATCAGCGAGCAGCTGGCCGAGGCCACTGCCATGCAGGAGCAAGGCGCGGCTTCCCGCGCGGAGGCCGTGGTGGATGCGGACGCGATCGCCGAGATGGTCTCCCGTGCCACCGGCATCCCGGCCGCCCGGATGACGGAGGCCGAGAAGTCCCGCCTGGCGCGGCTGGAGGACGAGCTCCACGCCCGGGTGGTCGGCCAGGACGATGCGGTCGCCGCGATCGCGAAATCCATTCGCCGCTCCCGGACCGGGATGGCCGATCCGTCCCGCCCGGTCGGCAGCTTCCTGTTCCTGGGCCCCACCGGCGTCGGCAAGACCGAGTTGGCCAAGGCACTGGCGGGGTCGCTGTTCGACGACGAGGACGCGATGGTCCGGTTCGACATGTCCGAGTTCGGCGAGCGTCACACGGTCTCCCGCCTGGTCGGTGCCCCTCCGGGCTACGTGGGCTATGACGAGGCCGGGCAGCTGACCGAGCGGGTGCGCCGCCGCCCATACTCGGTGATCCTGCTGGACGAGATCGAGAAGGCCCACCCGGACGTGTTCAACCTGCTGCTGCAGGTGCTCGACGACGGCCGCCTCACCGACGGCCAGGGCCGCACCGTGGACTTCCGGAACACGGTGCTGATCATGACCTCGAACCTCGGCTCTGAGTTCATGTCCTCCGGCGGCGCCCCGCTGGGCTTCGTCTCGGCGGATGCCGAGGCCGCGCAGCGGGACCTCCGTCAGAAGGTGATGGGACGGGTCAAGGAGTTCATGCGGCCGGAGTTCCTCAACCGGATCGACGACACCGTGCTGTTCTCGCCGCTGTCCGCTGCGGAACTGCGTCAGATCGTCGGCCTGCAGTTGAGCGATTCCGAGCAGCGGCTCGCCGCCCAGGGCATCATCCTCGAGGTGGATGACGCGGCCCGGGACTGGATCGCCGAGGCCGGCTACGAACCGGCCTACGGCGCCCGCCCGCTGCGCCGGGTCATCCAGCGCGAACTCGATGACCGGGTGGCCGACCTGCTGGTCTCCGAGGCGGTGAAGGACGGTGATGCGGTGCGGGTGACCGTGGCCGACGGGCAGCTGGTGGTGCACCCGGTGCGGGCCGCCCACGTGCCGGAGGCGCTGGCGGCCTGAGTGGTTGAGGGTATGAATGGCTGAGAGCGTGAGCCACTGAGGACGTGAGTTACGATCACGCCGCGCGTCGAAACTCGCCGGAGTAACCACCCACCAGCGTGCGCGTGACGATGAGGCCGGGGCGTTCGTTGACTGTTGTCAGCGAATGCCCCGGCCTGTTTTCGTGGTGCTGCAGTTTTCATCGCGCCGCAGCTTCTCGTGTCTCGCCAGCGCGGTCGAATCTCTAGGGCCAGTACAGGGACATCGGGTTGGTCACCAGCAGCGCTTGCTGTTCCGCCGCAGTCGGGGCGATCTGCGGGATGTATCCCAGCAGCAGCGCGTCATCCGGCATGTGCGAGCGCAGGTTCGGGTGCGGCCAGTCCGTGCCCCACAGGGTCCGCTCGGGAAATTCCTCCATCACCCGGCGGGCGAAGGGGACGACGTCGGCGTAGACCTCACGCTGCCCTTCCACCGCGTAGGGGCCGGCTTCCGTGAGCCGTTCGGGACAGCTGACCTTGACCCAGGCGTCGGTCCGCTCAACGAAGCGGAGGAAGGAGGAGAACTCCTCCGAGTCCGCCCCCTTCCGCACGTCCGGCCGGCCCATGTGGTCGATGACGAGCGGGACCCCGAGGCCGGCGAACCTGTCCTCGAGTCCGGGGAGATCCTCGGGCTCGAAGTACAGGACGAGGTGCCAGCCGACGTCGCGGATCTTGTCTGCCACCAGTGCGAGCTCCTCGAACGGCTGGCTCTGTACCAGTCGCTTGACGAAGTTGAAGCGCACCCCGCGCACACCGCGTTCATGCATGCTGGTCAGCTCTTCGAGCGTCGCGTCGGCACTGACGGAGACCACACCGCGCGCGGTGTCCCCGAAGTCGTCCAGGGCGTCCAGCAGCGCGGCGTTGTCCCGCCCGTGGCAGGTTGCCTGGACGATGACGTTCCGAGAGACGCCCAGGTGCTCTCTCAGGTCCCGCAGGTCGGCCTTGCCCGCATCGCAGGGCGTGTACGTCCGCGTCGGTGAGAACGGGAACTCCGCGGCCGGGCCGAAGACATGGCAATGGGCGTCCACGGCCCCCTCCGGGAGAGCGAAGGCGGGTTCCCCGCGATCCTTCACCCAGTCCAGCCAGCCGGCGGTCTTCTCGGATTGTTCGCTCACCCGTGATCCTCCTGAACGAATGCATGAAAGTGTGTCGTCTTCACCATGAACCACACTTGCACACTGCTGATGGCGAACTCGTGTTCACTTCGAACCATGACTATTAGACATTGAATGTCTGGCGCCTCACTTCTAGACTGAACTCATGATTCAGGATGAGTTACAGCTCGCCGAGGTCCTCGAACTCCTCCGTCAGGACGGAAACGATCTGTGGGATGTAGAGGTCAAGCGCGCATCCGGAGGCGTCCCCGATGTCAAGGAGACCCTCTGCGCCTTTGCCAACATGCCTGAAGGCGGCACCATTCTCTTCGGCCTCGCCGAACCAGACTTCGCCGCTGCGGGCGCAGAGGATCCAGCCATCCTGCAACAGAAGGTTGCCTCACAGGCGCGGCAGGCTGTCCGGCCAGAAGTGAACGTCGAGTTCGGCCGCGCCATCATTGACGGCAAAACCGTTGTCATCGCGAACGTTCAACCACTGCTCTCACACCTCCGCCCCTGTGTCCTCCGGTCGACAGGCCGCGCCTACCTGCGCTTTGCCGACGGGGACTACCCGTTGTCGGATGCCGAGGTCCAGCAAATCCTGGCCCGCAGGGAACGCCCACGCCATGACGGGATTGCCGTTGACGACACCAGCGAGAGTGATCTGGACCAGGACCTCAAGGCCCGGTTCACGGACGCCGTCCGGTCCTCCTCCCGGCGACTGGCCGACGCCTCGATCGAGGACATCCTTCGTTTCAAGAGGATCATCGAGCCAGTCGGGTCCCGGCTGACGGTGGCCGGCCTCTATGCCCTGGGCGCCTACCCGCAGCAATTCCTGCCGAGTCTCTCCCTGACCGCCGTCCTCAAGCCCACCGACGAATCAACGGGGATCCGCAATGTCGACCGGAGGTCGTTCGACGGACCCCTGCCGGTCATCCTCGATGATGCCGTCGATTGGGTCCTTCGCAACGTGCGGACCAGCATTCGGTTTAGTCCGGATGGCCACGGACGGGACGTCAGCGAACTTCCGGCCGTGGCCGTTCGGGAACTGGTGAGTAATGCCCTGGTGCACCGGGATCTGAGCCAGCACACCAGTGGCAAGGACGTCCAGCTCACCATCGACGCCGACCAACTGGTGATCACCAACCCCGGGGGACTCTGGGGACTCACCGCCGGTCAACTGGGACTGGGCAATGAGAAGTCCGCCGTCAACGAGTTCCTGTATGAGATCGCCCAGCACGTCAGGACACCTCAAGGTGTACGCGTCATCGAAGGGGAGGGTGGTGGTCTACGTGAAGTCCGCAGGGCACTGCGGCAAGCCGGCATGGCCGAACCGCGATTCTATGACAACGGCGTTCGATTCACCGCGCTGGTCCCCCGTCATTCGTTGTTTGACGAGCGCGATCTCGAGTGGCTGGCCGGCGTCCCCCACCACGACAAATTGGACGATTTCCAACGCCAGCTCCTCGTCGCCATGCGCTACGGACAGCAATGGACCAATCAGCAGGTGCGTCAGGAGTTCGGGCCGGTGGACTCCACCCAAGTGCGAAGCGCTCTGCAGGGACTGGTAGGCCTCGGCCTCGCCGAGGCCCACGGCGAGCGGGGCGGCACTCGATATGGCATCTCGCCGTACGAGTCAACTCACCTCAAGGGGCCCGCCCAGATCGACCTCTTCAGCGACTCAGACGGCTCAATGCCCGAAGCAGAAGGACCCCGCAAGATCGCCTCTCCGGACATACCAACCACCGGCATCCGCACGGCGTCAGACGCAGGATGGTCCGCCGTCACCCGTCATGGGCCGGCCCTCATAGCCGCCCTGTCCTCTAGCGAGCTCAACGCTCAGGCTCTGAGTGAACGGACCGACCTCTCGCTCCAACAAGTCCGCTATGCCCTCAAGCTACTGACGGAGGCCGGCTTGGTCACCCGCCACGGTGGCCAGGGCAATCGGAACACCGTCTACAGGTCTGTTCAGTGATGGGCACCGACCGCGCCACCCTCCAGCGCACCATCGACGAGGTGGCTTCCTGGATGCAGCGCGCCGCGGCCCTGCTCGGGCGACGCACCCAGATCATGATGGACAGCAATGAGGCCAGCCGTCGGCTCAGTTCCGCCGTCCTCGATCTCCATCCTCAAGAGCCCCAGCACCAACCCACCGAAGACTGGCGCGCCCTCCCCCTGCGGCCCGACGACGGCACACACCTCGCTGCCCTTGCTCGCCAACGATCCCTCCCGCCCATCGCGGCGCACGAGGAGGAGGCGCTGGCCACCCTGGCCGGTGGCCGTGAGTGCGAGATGAACCGGGCACAGAAGCTCCTCGGACTACGGCGCTTCATCACCCTGGGCGAGGCCCGCCAACAGGCCGAGCAGGCCGCCCAACAACTGAACCACTACCGCCTCTGGGCGCACACCCAGGGCCTGCCGCAGCTGCTGGACCGGCTCGAACAGCACCCCACCATCACCGCGTCCATCCCCACCGAGGACGCCCTCCATCCGAGCATCGGCCTGCTCCGCCGCCTACCCGAACTCGGGATCGCCCCTGAGCTGATTCCGGCCGAGGACATCGCCCTGCTCCCCCAGGCCATCGCGCCCCTCGAGGAAGCGCTGCGCCGCGAAGCCGAGCGCCGCGCGGCAGCCCACCGGGCCGGCGTCGTGATCCGGGACGGCGAGGCACGCGCCCTGCTGGACACCATGGACGTGGAGCGGCTCAAGGACGCCACCGCCGACCGGCTGCCCATCGGCCCGCTGCTCGAGGCGGGCATCACCACGGTGCTGCAGGTCTGGGACCGCGGCGCCGAGCTCGAGGCCCTGGACGGCGTCGGCAAGACCACCGCCACCCGCCTGCGCGGCGCCGCCCGCACGCTGTGGGACCTCGCCGTGGACGGCACGGGCCTGCGGCTGGACCCCGCCGACCGCACCGAGGCTGCCACCGAACTGCTGCGCCGGACCAAAGCCTGGGAGCAATTACTGCCGCTGCGTCGGGCCACGGCCGGGGTCGCGCTGGCCGAGGCCCTCGCCCCGCTGGCCCACGCGCAGGCACCGGGACATCCCGTGCTGCTGGCGCCGCGGGCGCGGACCGCCGCGCAATTCCGGGAGGCGGTGGCCGCCGTGCTCCAACTGGCCAGAACGGTGCCCACCGAAAAGCACACCGGGCCCGACGCCGGCCCGCACCCAGGTGCCGATGGTTCCGGGCACGAGGTCTGGGACGACTTTCTCGCGAGACCTGGCGACTACTACGCCCTGTTCGCCGAGCTCGGATTCACCACGGAGGACCCGGAGAAGACGCAGGGCGACCTGCCGGCGGAGATCGTGGAGGCGGTGCGGGCCTTCCGCCTGGACACCACGCACCTGACTGCGTCACTGCGCGGGTACCAGAGCTTCGGGGCGAAGTTCGCACTGGTGCAGGGCAAGGTGGTCATCGGCGACGAGATGGGCCTGGGCAAGACCGTGGAGGCGCTGGCCGTGCTGACGCATCTGGCCGCGACCGGCGAGGCGAAGAGGCCGGTGCACTTCCTGGTGGTGTGCCCGGCGGCCGTGGTGACGAACTGGATGCGCGAGATCGAGAAGATGACCACCTTGACCTCGCATCGGCTGCACGGCCCGAATCGGGAGGCCGCGGCCAGCGCCTGGCGGCGCACCGGCGGGATCGCGGTGACCACCTTCGCGACACTGCGCCGTGCGGCCTTCGGCGATGAGGGTACAGAGCCGGTGCCGCTGGGGTGCCTGGTAGTGGACGAGGCGCAGTACATCAAGAATCCGGAGGCGCTGCGGTCCCAGGCGGTGGCGGAGGTCATCGGCCGAACCGAACGGGCCATCCTACTGACCGGCACTCCGCTGATGAATCGGCTCGAGGAGTTCCGGGTGCTCATTGGCTATCTCCGTCCGGATCTGGTGCTGGACTCACACGCCCTGGCGCCGGCGCGGTTCCGTCAGCAGGTGGCCCCTGCCTATCTGCGTCGCAACCAGGAGGACGTGCTCACCGAGCTGCCGGAGCTGGTGGAGGTCGAGGAACTGCTGCCGATGAACGCGGCGGATGCGCGGGCCTACCGGACCGCCGTAGCCGAGGGGAACTTCATGGCTATGCGGACCGCCGGGTTTGCATCTGGGGGTGCGTCCGAGAAGATGCAGCGGCTCGTGGAGATCGTGACCGAGGCCGAGGAGAACGGGCGGCGGGTGATCGTGTTCTCCTTCTTCCGGGACGTGCTGGATGCCGTAGCGACCGCCCTGGACGGGCCAGTGTTCGGGCCGCTGACCGGCTCTGTGCCGGCTGCGCAGCGGCAATTCATGGTGGACGAGTTCTCTGCCGCCCCGGGTGGGGCCGCATTGGTGGCGCAGGTCACCGCGGGCGGGGTCGGGCTGAACATCCAGGCCGCCTCGGTGGTGGTGCTCTGCGAGCCGCAGCTGAACCCGGCCGTGGAGTGGCAGGCCATCGCCCGGGCCCGGCGGATGGGGCAGCTGGAGACCGTCCAGGTGCACCGGTTGCTCAGCGAGGACGGCGTGGACCAACGGCTGACCGAGATGCTGGCGGTCAAAGCGGAGTTGTTCGAACGGTTCGCCCGGGAGTCCGATGTGGCCGAGGCCGCGCCGGAGGCGGTGGACGTGTCTGAGGCGGTGCTGGCCAGGGAAGTTATCAAAGTGGAGCATGAGCGGTTGTTGGAAGTTTCCTCCGCTGGCCTCAACTCATGAACATGCAAGAAACCGGCCGCATCATTGCTCAAGGCAAGTGAGGCGGTTCCGGGGACTTCAAACACCATTCTATGCTGCTCTCTGGAGCGTGGGCTCATGACGGCGTCTGCAGCTTGGAGCACTGGAGGCCGCAGGGGCCTTGGGAAAGTGTGGTGGTGCCGCCAACGTCGCCGCGTCGGTAGATGGATAGATGTCGAGGCCTTCGCCCGTCAGATGGCACAACCCAGCGACCTCGCCGAGATCAGCTACGAAGTCGCCGGGGGCTGCAAGCGTCACAGCACGAGTCGACAAGCCCGTTAATGGACGGACGATCTTGGCGGTGCAGGGTTTCCCCGTAGCTCTGGCCGTGGAGCGCCGCGGCCAGAGCTACCAACAGTTGTGACCGCTGCTGGATGCAGGAGCCCGTCACACCCAGATTTCCTGCGTTATGTGGCGCCGAATCACGCCTCAAGAAAGTAGTGTAAGCGATGTCAACGCGGCATCGTCCTACATATCCTCCACGGTGACCAGCTCGGCGATCTTCGTGGCAATGTCTTCCATTGAGTCCTCTGCCGTGTCGAACCCGTGCCGCGAAGCAAGCAAAGGGCTAACGCTTCGGAGTTCCTCGTAAGTCGTCTCGTGCACGACTGGGGTCAGCTGATCGCGAGACAGGAGCTCCGAAAGTTCCTTGTCGGAGATTCCGCGGCCATCGATGCGCTTCAGCAACGCTGGGGTGACGAGAACGAGACCGGTACGCGACTTCGCCAACCCCCTGTCGATCTCACGGAGGAAAGGCGTGCCGAACACAATGTCCTTCTCGCTGAACCAAACCGACACCCCCTTTGATTCGAGCAGGTCGCACAGCTCTGTAGCGATGCCTCGGCGGTCGTCCCAGGCGTGACAGAGGAAGACGTCACGAAGGTCCGGCACCTGTCGGGCGCGTACCTCGACCTCACGACGGACGGGCGTCAGCGCCCTCACCTGAGCAGGCGTGTAGCTTACGGTCGAGCTGCTGGGCGACCAGCTCGGACGAGTGCCGCTTCTAGCCCCACTCCGACCACTCGTGGCACCCCCACTGCTCGAGATTGATGTGTAAGGGGGCGGCGAATAGGTTGACCGAGGCGGCGTATAGAAACCATAGCCGCGGTCGCTGCATGCAGGGCACGCCGCTGCTCCGCTGGATGTTCGATGCCCCTGGACCGGGGCTGTGCAGATGCTCATGACCGCAAGCGTAGTGACGTCGAGGGACACGATAAGGACGTCGATCTGCTGCGCTGCGAATCGCGTTGACATCAGGCTAGGTGCGCGAGTTCCTCGCACACGCTGATCCGATGCCCAGCGATCGATTCCTAATCGAGGGCGAAGCCTGGGGCGCGGCAAATGCACTTCTTGAGACTTCGGCGACAGAAGTCATCCGCTGGCCGAGACGGGCGTGGGCTGGTCCCAGACCCGGGCGTATTCGTCTGCGATCTGGGGTTGGTTCCAAACCAACCGAAGGCCGTCGTCGACAGTGTGGATCCCGTCGGCCGTAGGCCCGGACACCACAAACTCGTGGATGATGACCCTGCCGGACCTGTCGATGCGCCCCAGGGGGTCGGGGAATCTCAACGCCACCTTCCGGCCGACGCGGTGGCAGGTTGCCGGTTCGTCGCCGACGTCCGAGAAGACGGTGTCGTATTCCGGGAGCGGATCGTCGAATCCCCCATCCAGGAGGAACCGGATGCCCCAGGTCCGTCCGCGGGTGGCCCAGATGAGGCTCATCTTTGGCTCCTGAGCAGGATCTGCTGCTCCTCGCCCTTGTCCAGGTCCATCCGAAAGCCCGTTAATGTGGCGGTCAGGTGGTCGTGCCTGGCCAGGGCCTCGGCGTTGGTCTCCTTGAGCTTGTCCCCGACCAACTCGACCGCGGCCTGCACGACGTTGGGAGCGACAAGATTCACCAGCCGACCTAGGGGGCCGGGCAGCTTGACCTTGGTGTGGAGCAACACGGCGGCCAGGGCTCCGGTGCCGTCCAGCAGGTTCTCGGCCACCTTCCTGGGGACTTGCATCGTCTGGGCCCACCGGGCGTGGCGTTCGAAGGGGAGCATGGCGGCCAACGGCAAGACCAGTTCCAGGCCGACGCGCTTGGTCACCTCGATCTTGTCCGCACTGAACTTCGCCGAGGACAGCAGAACGAAATCCTCCCCCACCGACAGTGCGTCGCTGGCTTCAACGAATCCAGCGATCACTGTGCGCAGTTCGATGAGGTCATCGCCGGCCTTGTCGATGAGCAGGTCCCTGAACTTGAACACATCGAAGTCCGGCAGCAGATCGGCCTTCGATAGTGCCATCAACCAGATGCGCGGAAAATCCACGAGGGGCTTGCCGTCCGCTAGGAGGTCGTCCTTGAGCGACAGCAGCCCGTTTCGGAAGTTGGCGAGCAGCGACTTCAGGTACCGCTCCTCCTGTCCGGCGTTGTCCAGCAACCGCTGGCCATCCACCAGCAACAGGGCGACATCGGAACCCAGCAGGGATCGGAACGCGTCGACTCTGCGCTGGGCTTCCTCCGGCCCGCTCACAGCGTCCTCGAACCAATCCCCCGGGTAGTCATGCCACACCAGGCGCAGGGCCTCGAAGGGTTTGGTGTTCGTCGCCCTGGCCTTGGGGCCGTCTTTCATCTTGATCTTGAAGGAGTAGGAGGTGGCGGCGAAGCGGGTGACCACGGGAACGCGCGCCGAGTCCCTCATGCCGAGGTAGTTGCGATGTAGCCGAGCGCCATCTCCGAGATCGTCCGCCACGACGTGGAACAGGCTCTTCTGCAGGTACTGCGGCTCCTGCGTCGCCCCGTAGAAGGAGGAGAGCATCACCGTCTTACCGCTCCCGGCCTCGCCGAACACCGCAATGTGCTGTTCTAATGCTCTGCTCAGTTGCATGCCAGAAGCCTAAGCGAGCGGGCGCCGCTCCACGGCCGGCCACCCGCGCCGTTCGGTGTGCTCGCAAGCCCCTCCGTCGCCGACCACTGTGAACAACCCGTGCGAACTGAAAAACTGACGGGAAGAACGGAGGAACGGTGCGGTGATTTCGTGCCGGACGACACCGAGCCGATCGAGAAGCGTCCGCTGACAAGGTGATGTGTCGTGCCAGAATCAAGAGATGGAGACGAGAAAACGCACGCCACTGGAGCTATTCAATCTCCCCCAGCACTTCACCATTCCGTTGTTCCAACGTCCTTACGTCTGGGAAGAAGAAGAGCAGTGGGCTCCGCTCTGGCAGGACATCCGTCGCACTGTCGAGACCCGCATGGAGTCCCCCTTCAATCCTGTGTCTCATTTCCTGGGGGCCGTGGTGCTCCAGGCGGCCGAACCGGTCTCGGGCAACATGGGGGTGTGGAACGTCGTCGATGGCCAGCAGCGCCTCACGACCCTGCAACTGCTCATGGACGCAACCCACGCACTGCTTCACGAGGCCGGGCTGGAGAGCCCGGCCCGGCAGTTGGAGGGGTTGACCCACAACCCGTCCCACTACATTGCCGAGGGTGAGAGCCCGCTGAAGGTCAGGCATCTCAATAGAGACCGGGCTGCCTTCGATGAGGTCATGAATGCCGATCCGTCCTTGTCGTACGAGGAGTTGGACAACCACGGATCGCGGCTCGCCCGGGCGCACCAGTACTTCCGGCGGGTTGCCGGGGAATGGCTCGGGTCGCGCGAGGACTCCTCGTTTCCGATACGCGCCGATCATCTCACCGACGTGCTTCAGGGCGGACTTCAGCTGGTCTCGATCGACCTGACCCCGGATGAGGATTCCCAGGAGATCTTCGAGACGCTCAATGCGCGCGGTACCCCGCTGACCGCGGCCGACCTGGTCCGCAACTTCGTCTTCCAACGCCTCGAGGCCGAGGGTGCGGACAGCAGGGGTGCGTACGAGCGAGACTGGCCCTTCGAGACCAGGTTCTGGGAAACCACGGTCAGCGTAGGCCGCCAATCGGTCGGGCGCAGCTCGTTATTCTTGAACCAGTGGCTCATTTCCCGGCTGGGCGATGAGATCAGCCCGCACAACACCTTCAGCGCATTCAAGAGGTACGTCGACAACAACGCGGACGTGCCCATGAAGGATTTGCTGCCCCGGATCCGGCGCCAAGCCGACATGTACCAGGCCTGGACCGAAGCAGCCGCCAGGAATGGTGGGAACCTCTCGGCAGTGGAGATGGCGGTCTACCGCATGAAGGCCAGCGGCATCGAACTGCTCAAACCGCTCCTGCTGTTCCTGACCGATCCGTCACGGAACATCCCGCCGGCCATCACCGCAGAGATCATCCGCAGTACGGAGAGCTGGCTCTACCGCCGACAGCTCCTTCGCCTGTCCAACTCCGATCTAGGCCGCATCGTCGCCGAGATCATCCGTAGCATCAGGAACACCCCGACCGCCGAGCTCGTGGACCGGGTCACGGCCCACCTGACCCGGTTGAACGTCACGAGCACCTATTGGCCGGCAGACGCGGAGGTTCGTGCGGTGCTGGCGACGGAACCCATGTACCGACGTTTGCCCCGCGGAAGGATGCGCATGTTCCTCGAGGCCGCCGAGAACCACTTCCGCTGGGAAACCAAGCAGCCCCAGGTGGAGCGGGGCCGGCTACCCATCGAGCACGTGCTGCCCCAGGCATGGCAGGAGTCCTGGCCGGTGGCATCGCCTGAGGAAATGGAGGCCCGCGCTTCGCGGGTGCACCGTTTGGGCAATCTCACCCTGCTGACGCAGTCCCTGAACTCCAAGGTCTCCAATGCATCGTGGGAGATCAAACGTCAGGCGCTGCTCAAGCACAACACCCTAACCCTGACCGGCCGCATCCTCGGCGACACGGAGAGCAGCGATTGGGGCGAGATTCTCATCGACCGCCGGACCGAGGAACTGATTGCTACATTGCTCCACGTGTGGCCCACGCCCGACGGGCACCAGGGGACAGTGGTGGATCCCCAAGCCAAGTCGGTCGAGGGCATCGACCTCGGACGACTCATCGATGCAGGGCTGGTTTCCGTGGGCGAGGTGCTGCATTCCACCCATCGCGACTTCACCGGGGCCACGGCCACGGTCCTTCCTCGCGGAGAACTGAAGGTGAAAGGCAAGACGTACGCATCGCCCTCCGCTGCCGCCAAGAGCCTGCGCCAGCACGCGACGAACGGCTGGTACTTCTGGGCCGTACCCGACGGCCGTCGGTTGAGGGATGTCCGGGCCGAGTACGTCGCCCAACAACAAGCTCCAGTCCCCCCGCCCCTGGATGCTTAGGAGTCCTACACTCTGCAGGAGAGTTTCTAGATCATCGCCACCCCCGATAAATGCCGTCTGACGCGCCACGGTCCTCGGCTCTGGGAGCGGTGAAGCCGCCTCACGCAGTAACCAGGGTGGATGAGGGGCATTGGAGTAATCCGATCAGCGGCCGTCAGTAGATGTGCTTGACTCCGAGCATGAAGCGGATAGGGGGAATCGCAACTGTTGCGGCATTGGCACTTGTCGGCTGTTCCGCAGGCGATTCAACGGGGCCCACTAGCTCGACCGTCGGGGACACCGCATCGTCGGAGCCAGTCTCGGCAACGGAGGACAGACCGACACCGACACCAAAAACGACCCCCAATTCCTCGACGCCATCGGTGTCGCAGATCGTCGAATCCGTTTGCGAGGATGCAGCGGGTGACGGCGATGGGGCGGCCGACCTGGAAACGGTCACGCTCCTCAGCGATGAGGATCTGCTGTCCATTACCTACGAGGTTCCCGAGGACCTGCCCTCCACAGGGACAGTGCTCTACTCCGTCACCGCGCGGAGTCCAGACTGGGACACTGGATATCAGATCGGGACGAAGTTCCAAGGGGATGTCGAGATTGCCAATTACATCTTCAGCTTTGGATCATCTTCACAAAAGAACCTCGACAACGGAACTATCGCCGTAGCTGGAGAAATCAACGCGCGCTACCCACTCAAGGATCTAGAAGGACTTGGTGAGGAGTTCACATGGTCCGCAGCGATCACGGTCGACGGCACCGATGTCGACAGGTGCCCCGACGGAGACGAGAAGACTGTGCATACAAAATCCTAGGCAACCACGGGTCTAATGGAGAGTCATTCCATCGGATCCCGACCCGGGTCTGGTCGGTCAGGTTTGCAGAGTGACTGCTTCCTAAAACTCTACTGGGACGCGTCATTCAGGTGGCCGTGCATATGAGTGTGACTGTGCCAGTAGATCCATCCCAAGGTGGCAAGCTCAACATCCTCAACGGTCTTCCAGGGGCACCCCTCTCGGACCGACCGCTATGTACGCAGTCCAAGTTTTTGTCTCTTCTTTATCGTGGTGGGGGAAGGCTCGTAGCCAGGGTCACGTTGCAGTTCCCTCAAATGTGTCAGCTCCGTAGGTTCCGATTCACTCAGGAGATCTGAAATCTCGGACTTTGCCAAGCTCGCGAGGATTCCGTCCTTCCAGAATGACCACGTCTCATCGGTAATCCGGTCATGAGCCCTGAGATCGCATTCGTCCTCGCTCAGACGCAGATACGCCTCAAGTGCAAGGCGCCGTTTGGCTCTATTGGCGGAGGAGTCAGCCGACCGCGACTCCGCCAGGCGATCCATCACATCCCAGTATCTGGCGACGTATAGATTCTCCAGGTCATGGTGCATCTGCCGCCGTTGCAACATGATCTGCCGCCTGACCATGAAGACGCCGACCACTGCAACGATGGCGACTACGGCGGAAACGACCGACGCCCACGTACTTAACACATCAGTCCAGAGTGGTTGATTCATGGACAGACTGACTCCCAACTTGTTGTGCGTTCTGGGGGCCTCATTATTGCCACGCCGACGTTCTCCTATTAATCCACCGAAAGCTCAATGGCCACCAGATGCACCTAGAGGCTGAGATCGGGCAAATCATCCACGATCCTCATCGTCTCAAGGGACACCGTCACGATCCGCGCGATCAGGTCGACGATGTACCGCGGCTGCTCGTGCTCGCGTGACCAGTCGTTGGGGTCGTTCACGATCCCGGAGGCCTTGTCCGTCTTGACTTGGTAGCGCTCCAGGATCCAGTCCAGCCCGGAGCGAGATCCGAGCAGGTACCGGTGTGCCTCCTCCGGGATGCCCTCCAGGTCGACATAGGCGTTGTATCGGATTCGGGACTTGTCCCAGGCCCCGGGCTTGCCGCCGTACTTCATCTTCTGCACGGCGAAGCGCTCGTACTCGTCCTCCGGCGCGACCGGGGAGACCACCTCGGTGAGCGGATACGGCTCGACCTCCTCGTAGCCGATGTGCAGTTCGGAGAGCCTGCGGCCGGCGTCGAAGAAGGCCTCGAAGCGGTCCCGGCCGGGCACCTGCGGAATGCGCGGGAGCGATTTCTTCAGATCCGCCGCATACCGTTTCCGGTATTCGGGAGAGTGCAGCAACCCGTAGACGTAGAAGAAGATCTCGTCCTTGCTCACCTGCGGCCCATAGGCCGCGCGGTACTCCCCCTGCGCCCAGTCGGTGATGTTGTCCACCCGCTTGAAGCCCGACGCCGGCCCTTCCTCCCCCACGAACAAGTCGCCTTGGGTGCCGGTTCTCTGAGCTGGGGCTTCGACGTAGGAGTAGCGAGCGAAAAACTGGCCGCCGCTCCCCGCGCCGGTGACATGCAGGTCTGGCTGAGCGTCGGTCATCAGTACGCTGAATGGCACTGCAGATCCACTTCCGACGTTGTAGAACCCGACGTTGCCGTGATCGGTGTCCGGGAAGAGCTCGTTGAGGCGGTAGACGCTGTTGTTCAGAGCACGATTGAAGTAGACGTTCTGCTTATTGAAAGCCCGATAGGTTCCCACCCGCAGAGACTCTGGGATCCAGTCGATTGCGACACCTTTGAGGAATCGGTATTCGAGGTTTCCGTCCCATTTGATCATCGTCGCATCGAGACTCACGGTGTTGCGTAGTTCCTGTACCGAATTCACACTCCGCCCATGGTCAATGAGTTCCTTCTCATAAGTCGAGACGAAATGCCGAACGTTACTGGTCAGTCTCTCTCGGGACGCATTGTAAACCCACGCATCTCGGTTCGTCTTGAGGCCACCGGATTGAACAGCGAAAATCGCCTTGGTTGCTCTCTTGTCCGCAATCCACGGGTACTGCTCGTAACTGGCATCGCGTTGGTTGATCCAGTCGCCTTCGGCGTTGGGGGTGATGGTCTGCCAGTCGAGGGTGGTGAAAGTGGCCTCATCGACGAGCTGCAGTTTCTCGTCGCGGCTGAGGTAGTCGCCGATGTCCTTGTAGTGCAGTCGCCCCTGCTCGACCGGTCCCGGACGCTTGACGAGAAGGAGGATGGCCACGGTGGCCCGGGAGCCGGCGTCGAAGACCTTGCCGCCTTCCTTGCGGCTCTGTTCCCCGGCGGTGCGTTGGTTGCCGCGGAGGTTGTAGACGTAGATGTCGTGGAATTCATCGGCCAATGAGAGGCGGAGACCATCAGCCGAATTCGAGTCGATATACCCGCCGTTGGAGACGTAGCAGACTACCCCGCCCTGCTCCGAGGTGAGGATGCGGTTGGAGGCCCAGCGGATGGCTCGGATATATGAGTCATACAGCGATTTCTTCAGGCTTGCCTGTGAACGCGCGTCGTAGGTGGACCGGATGGACTCGTCCAGTGTCGTGTACTTCAAGTTGGCATTGTTGTCGTTGCCCGAGGTCTGGCCCACTGAATAGGGCGGGTTGCCGATGATGACGCGGATGTCGAGCTGGTTCTGAGCGACGACGCGCTCGTTGTTCGAGGTGAAGACGTGGTCGTCGAGGGTGTCCCCGTCCTCGGTCATCTGGAAGGTGTCCGTGAGGACGATGCCGTCGAAAGGGACGTAGCCAACCCCGTCGGCCGAGCCGACCACCTCGGCGCCGGCAGCGCCGTCCGGGGAGGCGACCGGGCCCGCGTCGCGCGCTGGGGTATTGGGGTTCTGCTGCTCAAGTTGCAGGCCGTGGAAGGTGGCCTCGATGTTCAGGGCAGCGATGTAGTAGGCCATCAACAGGATCTCGTTGGCGTGCAGCTCCTGCGTGTACTTGCGCAGCAGGTCCTCGCGGCGGATGCGCCCGGACTGCAGCAACCGCACAATGAAGGTGCCGGTCCCGGTGAAGGGGTCGAGCACGTGCACGCCCTCGTCAGTGATCCCGACGCCGAAGTCCTTGAGCAGCACGTCATCCACGGCGCGGATGATGAAGTCCACGACCTCCAGAGGGGTGTAGACGATGCCCAAGGACTCGGCCGTGCGAGGGAAGGCGAGCTTGAAGAACCGTTCGTAGAGCTCGGTGATGATCTTCTGCTTGCCCTCGGCGCTGGTAATGCCCTCGGCGCGGATCCGCACGCCCCGGTAGAAATCCTCGAGGGTGTCGACCTCGGAGTCCAGGTGGTAGGACTCCAGCACCTCGACCATGGACTCCATGACCTGGGAGACCGGGTTGTGCGCGGTGAAGTCGTAGTCCTGGAAGAGGGAGTCGAAGATGGGCTTGGTGATTAGGTGCTGGGAGAGCATCTCGATCGCCCCGGCCTCAGTGATGGACTCGTTCAGGTTCCCTTGCAGCCCGGTTAGGAACCCGGCGAACTCCTCCCGGGGTCGGGGATCCTCGCCGTCAAGGATGCCGCGGATTCTGCTGATGTGGCGGTCGGCGATGTCCTTGACGTCGGCGGCCCAGTCCTCCCAGTACCGCCGGTCCCCGACCTTGCGGACCATCCGCGCGTAGATCGCATCCTTCCAGTCCGCGGCGTTGGCCAGATGGAACAACGCCTCGGCGCTGCCGCGCTGCGATGCGTCGTCGCCCTCGGTGGGGGCGCCGCCGTCGTCAGCATTGAAGGGGTCATTGACGGTGATGACGTCCAGGCGGTCCGTGGTACCACCGAGGTCTATCTTGTTGACCATGGCCTCGAAGCGGTCATCGTGGGCGCGCAGGGCCTGAAGCACGTCCCAGACCACCTTGTACCGGGCGTTGTCATTCAGCGCCGTCTCGGGGTCTTGGTCGGCCGGCACCGCGATCGGCAGGATGATGTAGCCGTACTCCTTGCCCTCGGCCTTGCGCATCACCCGGCCCACGGATTGGACCACGTCCACCTGTGAGTTGCGGGGATTCAGGAACAGCACCGAGTCCAGCGTGGGGACGTCCACGCCCTCGGAAAGGCACTTGGCGTTGGAAAGAATCCGCACGGTGTTGCCGTCCGTGGGTTCCTTCAGCCAATCCAGCTTCTTAGTGCGCTCGAGCATGGAATGGGTACCGTCCACGTGGTCGGCCTCCATCATCAAGCCCGGCTTTTCACGGTCGGACTGGTTGGCGAGTAGCTGGCGGCCAATGGATTCGAACTGCTCGGCAAGCCGCTTGGATTCCTTGATATTGCGGGCGAAGGCCACCGCCCGCCGCATCGGCCGGGTGTCTTGGATATCCAGCTTCTGCCCGTTGATGCTGCGCTTGGACAGCCCGTTCCAGCAGCCGACGATACGGGCCGCGTCATCCAGCTTCAGCCCGGAGTCCTCGGCGAACAGCGACTGGAACGAGGAAGACACCGCGTCCTCGTTCACCGCCAGGACCAGGACCTTGTAGTCAGTCAGGTGACCCATTTCCACGGCTTTGCCGAAACCAAGACGGTGGAACTCGGGCCCATACGTGGCCTCGTCGTCCATGGAGTAGACCGTGACGTCGTCTTGGGCCGCTTTCGCTTTGGCCTCCTGGACGTAGAGGCGTGGGGTGGCAGTCATGTAGAGGCGCTTGGTGGCCTTGAACTTTGCCGGATCGTGGACCGCCGTAAAGGCCGACCCATCCTGGCCCGGCTCGGTGATGCCCGTGGTGCGATGGGCCTCATCGCTGATGACCAGATCAAAATCGGCCAGACCCAACTGCTGGGCCTGGGAGATGACATCGATGGACTGATAGGTGGAGAACACCACCGTGATGGCGTCCTGGCCTGAGCTGATCTTGGAACGATTCGCCAGCTTCATCGGGTCCGTCGTGGCCGGGAAACCGATCTCCACCGCAGAGATGTCCTCGCTGACGCTCTTGCCCACCGAGGCATCCGAACACACCGCGAAGGCCCGGAGCCGAGTCTCCGCCTGGGCAGTCCACTCATTGAGGGTCTGCTGCAGCAGGGCGATCGATGGGACCAGGAATAGTACTGAGCCGCCCAAGGGCACCATCTGCTCCACCAGCTTCAGCGAGGTGAAGGTCTTACCCGTGCCGCAGGCCATGATCAGCCGGCCACGGTCGTTGGTCTGGAACCCCTCGATTACGTCGTCGATCGCTTCCCGCTGGTACTTGCGCGGTTCCTTCTTCGGACTCTGGATCAGTTCCTCGGGGTTCTCGAAAGAGAACCTAGACCAATCGACCGTCGAATCAGTCAACTCATTGATCCCGAGGGTCGTTACCGGCTTGGACTGGTCTTGGAGGGCGCCCTCGGCATGTTTAGACCACTCGATGGATGTGTTGACCACCATCCCCTGCGCAAAGTCCACCTTGCCCAACTGGGTGAAGAAGGAATCGATCTGCCCCTTCTGCAGCTTCTTCTCCGGCGGATAGAACTTCGCCTGGATGCCCGTCAGTTCGCCGGTATAGCGGTCCTTCGCGACGATGTCGACGCCGGTATCCGCCTTCCCGTTCCGGCCGGGCCATTCGTTCCACAGCCATACGTCTGAGAACTGGTCGGCGTACTTGGGTTCCACCTCAAGAAAGCGCTTGGCGAGCCGCTCGAACCGCCTGCCCTGCTCCTGCTCGCTCAGCCCCGAATACACCAGCCTGTCCAGCAATTCGGCAAACGTAACGGGGTGATGATCGGCGCCGGCCGGGACAACGGTGTCCGAGGAGATGGTCATGCTATCCATTGTGGCTGATGGCTACCTCCTGACATGGCGTGGTTCGACTGCCTGCCGCCTGTGCGCTTCTTTATGACGCATTCCGTGACGCGTCCTTATCCTGTCCGCTTGCCTCCCTAAGCTTGACGCGTCTCCACCGGAGTTCCCAACGCCACTCGTCTCAAAGGGGTATCCCATGCGTCGACTTCGCCGCGCCCTCGCACTGTCTTTGGCGGCCAGCGCCACCGTTCTACTCTCCTCCTGTGCTAATGCGGAGCCTCAGTCCGGTCCGACCTCTTTCAGCGTCGAGCCTGCCGGCGATGATGCCACTTCATCCGTAAGCGCCAGGCCCTCAGCCACGCGGAACGAGAATGACCGAGGTGATCTCATCAAGGAGTTGGGTGAAGTTGCAGCAATGCAGAACCCAGACGATCCTGATGCGCCGAACATCTTCCAGTTCAAGGTGACAGGCATAAATGCAGGAACCTGTACGTATGAGTTCGCGGACCCCCCAGCTGAAGGGAATCACTATCTCCAAGTCGACCTCGAGGTGGAGACCAGCAAAGAGATGCGTGAGGCCTTCGCGGATTCAGGAGTCTCACCGGCCAGCTTGATGTTCCACAACGACTGGCGTGGGTTCGACAGCAATGGAACGACCATGAACTCCATTGATCCAGACGCGACCCAAATGTGCCTTGATGAGAGCGACCAGATTCCGTACGAGATCGGCTCCGCCGAGAAGGCTCTGGGTAGCGTGATCATCGAAGTCAGCGACACCAAGGGTGAAATAGCGCACCGTCCGTGGTTCATGGATGGAACCGGCTGGACGTGGGAGTTCGACATCACTGACGAGGTTTAGCAACTCTTGGGGGAGCCACCACAGACAGAAGGCTCTTTCAACAAGAAGCGCGACAACCACTCCTGCCGGTACTGCTTGGTATCACCCAAGGAGGAGCCCATCTCCTTCTCGAAGTGGACCACATCATTCCAGTCTCAAAGGGCGGACTGTCCACGCCTCAGAATCTGCAGACACTGTGCTGGAAATGCAACCGCACCAAATCCAACAAGGGTTTGTCCGCTTAGACCTCAGCAATACCTCCTTGGCCCTCGCGGCGCTCCGTGGACCGCAGGGCCTGAAGACCCGGCTTGGGGCCTCCCCTCACCCGCGCTGATCTCATATCCGTTGACCTGGAGCGAGAACCAGGACCTGACTTGCAGAGCCGCCTGCGCAGGCAAGTATCCGACAAGCCGCCGGAGGACAGCGTCAGATCGCCCCGCGCATGATGGCGGGGACGAAGTCCAGCTCCTCCAGTTGACCGATCACGGCGGGAACCAGCGGCCCGGCGCCCAATTGCAGCCGGTAGGACCGCGGAGCCTCCGGGAGCCGGGCCAGCAGATGTCTGTCCACGAGCCCTCGGATCTGCTGGCTTCGAGTCGATGAGGACCCGGGGAACACTCCGGCGAGGTCATTGGCCTTGATGATCCCGCGGTCAACTACGGTACGCAGGGCTGCCGCCTCAGAGGCCGTCACCTGGGAGGACCGTAGAAGTCTGTCGATCGCCGGAATCAGCACCCGGGCGCGGACGAAGCTCGCCTCCCCCAGGGACTTCACGCGCTCCAGGTCATCACGGAGACCGAGCAACACATATTCGCACCAGCGCACCAAGCCGCTGTCCCGGTAGGTGTCCGCATCCGCCAGGCGCTCGTAGTAGCGCTCACGGTCGGCACCGAAGACTGCGGTGGGGTTGAGGGCCCGGAAGCTGGTGATCTGCGTGAATCCTTGTTGCACCAGCACGGCGTACGTCAGCAATCGCGCCACTCGGCCGTTGCCGTTGCCGAAGGGGTGGATCCAGAGGAATCGGTGATGCGAGACGGCCGTCGCCACGAGGTCCAGGCTGCCCGGTCGGCCCGCATTGATGAAGTCAGCGAGCTCGCCCATCAGGGAGGGGATCAGGTCCGGACCGGGCGGGACGTGCCGAGCACCGGAGATGGCCACCGGGCGGGTACGGTACGAACCCGGCGTGCGGTCACCTTCGGCATCCAGCCCCTCAACCGCGATCCGGTGCAACTCGCGGATGAACACCTGCGAGATCGGCGTCCCCGGCCGGACGTGCGCATCGATGAACTCGGAGGCCTTCTCCAGGTTGACGATCTCCTGCACCGCATCCGAATGCCGGAATCCGTCCGACTGCTCCTTTTCCGTCACGACGTCCAGGACGGTGGTGCGGTTCCCCTCGATGCGAGCGCTCGTCATGCTGGTGAGCAACTGCAACACCTGATGGATCTGCCCGAGTAGTTCCGGATCCGTGTCCGTCATGGCCAGGTCACCCCGGAGACGCTCAAGCTCAAAGACCGCTTCCGTGAGGGGCGAGTCGAAGGGGAAGTCAGGAATGTGTAGCGACACGCAACCAAGTTTAGCAACCCGTGACACCGTAATTAATCCGGATCGATCGCCATGGGTGATTTTTCGGGCTTTATGGACGCTCGATCTGCGGCAGTAATTAATCACGTCCCACTCTGGAATTAAGCAGCCAACCAACCAGACTGTGTGAGCGACTCCTTATCGCGTCCGCCCCCATCCGTAGTGTCCGACCCATGACCGGTCCCGCCACACGGTGGGGCATTCCCATCGGTCATCGCTCCAGTCGCATCACTGGACCGCCGGCCCCGGAGCAGCCGCCCAGGGTCGTTCACCGTCTATCGCTTCCCCGCGATCCTCATGAAGGACACCCCATGAACCGGCACCCGTCATCACCCACCCCGTACCAGCAGGACCAGCTCTTCAGCGGCGCACCGTCCCCGGACGGCCAGCCCACGAAGGCGTCCCGCCCGTGGTTCAAGAAGAAGCGCTTCATCATCCCCGGTGGTCTCCTCGCCCTGTTCATCGCCATCGGCATCGCCGGTGGCGGGGGCGAGCAGGACCCGGAGGCCGCACAGCCGGCCGCCTCGTCGGCCACGCCCTCCGCGTCCGCGTCCGAGAGCGCCGGCGCCGTGCTAACCGAGGCCACCGAGGACGCCGAGTCCGCTGCCGCTCAGGCCGCCGAAGAGTCCGCCGAGGCTGAGGCCTCGAGGGAAGCCGAGGCCCAGGCGGAAGCCGAAGCCCAGGCATCCGAGGAGGCGAAGGCAGAGGCTGAGGCCCGGGCCGCGGAAGAGGCCCGTGCTGCGGAGGAGGCTGCCCAGGAGGAGGCCGAGCGCGGCACCCTGAGCCAGCAGAACGCCCTGCGGTCCGCGCAGAACTACCTGGACTTCACGGCGTTCTCCCGCACCGGGCTGATCGGCCAGCTGGAGTTCGAGGAGTACTCCACCGAGGACGCCACCTGGGCGGTGGACCGGGTGGAGGTCGACTGGAACGAGCAGGCCTCCAAGTCGGCCGCCAACTACCTCGACTTCACCTCGTTCTCCCGCTCCGGGCTGGTCGACCAGCTCATCTTCGAGGGATTCACCCCTGAGCAGGCCGAGTATGGAGTGAGCCAGACCGGACTGTGATCCGCCCGGGACACCAAAGACCTCCGGCCTGCAGGCCTTTCCCCTCTGCAGGCCGGAGGCCTGGTGCTCTCCCCGGTCCCCCACAGACAATGGGAGCCGCCACCCAACGCACGAACCCCTCAGGAGCCCCCATGTCCTTCCAGGCCTACCTCGACACCATCGAGGTCAAGACCGGTCTCACGCCGCGGCAGCTGCTGGAGATCGCGCGGAGCAGGGGATCTGACGACGATTCGGTGAAGGCGGGCGAAATCCTCGAGTGGCTCAAGGCCGACTACGGGCTGGGCCGGGGCCACGGCATGGCCCTGGTCCACGTCATGAAGAAGGGTCCGCAGATCGATGCGAAGCACGTGGGGACCACGGGCAGCCACAGCGATGCATCGGACACCCTCTGGCTGGATGGCAAGGCCACCAAGCCGGCCTGAGGCGGGGCCGGTGCCGGTACCGGGCCGCGCAAGGCGACCGGCCGCCGTCGTGGGTTAGCGCTTCTTCTGGTGCAGCATGCTGCGGGCCTCGTCCAAGGCCCAGGCCGAGTCCTCGTGGTCCATCTGGGCCAGCATCAGCAGGTTGGCGATGCGCTGCTCGTTGCTGAGCCGCGCCGTCTCGTCGGCGAAGTTGATCATCGCCAGGACGCGGGCGTGGGCGCGGCGTTCCCTCGCCTTGACCCTGCTGTCATCGGCGTCCGTGCCCTTGAGGATCTGCATCGCCTCGGCTAGTAGCATCCTCGTGTCTCGGTCCCCCATGGTGGTGATTCTCCCACGAATCCCCGCGCGTCCCGGCGATCGGCCTCCGGTCTTGTGCTCCGGACGTCGGACGGCGAGCATCGGGGGATGGGCCTGATGAGTCGGCAGGAGCGCGGCGAAAACCGTCGATGGACGCGGCTGCGCTTCACCGGTCACATCGCCGGCGCCGGCACCACGGGCGGGACCCGGCTGGTGCTCGGGTGCTGGAGCTCATCCCCGCACGGGCCCTTCGCGGACGTCATGGTCCAACGCCCGGACGGGCACCGCATCCTGCTGGCCCCGGACCCGTGGGTGGCGGACTTCGTCTCCACCACGTACACCTTTGACGAGGTCCGGCAGGTGCCGGTCCGGGTGCAGGGGCCCGACGCCGGCGCTGCCGCCGGCTCGAGCTGGCACGTCACCGCGGGCCCGCTGGACTGGACCTTCGACGTGGGCCGGCGCGTGCCACTGGGGCACCTGCTGCGCGCGGTGCCCGGACCGGTGGGATCGAGCCTGACTATGGCGAGACTCACGGACCGGGTGGCCCGCGTGGTGATGCCGGGCGTGCGGACCGTGGGCACCGCCGGCAACGACCGCACCGAGTGGTATGCGGCCCGGGACCTGCATCGCCTCGCCTCTTCGCGAGCGTCGTGGGACGGGGAGGACCTGGGCGCCCTCGCGGACTTGGATCCACCGGCGGACTTCGGCTTCAGTTCCGCTCCGCGGTTCCCAAGCCTGACGGCGTTGACCAGCACCGTCCGGGTCCCGCGCTGAAACTCGCCACGGTGCCGACCGCGGGCGCGCCGAAGATTTCCTATTGTGCCCAATTGAGTTGTGCGCAATACTTCTTGCATGAGCACCACCACCGCCCCGAACCTCCATCTGGAGGACCAGGTCTGCTTCGCCCTGTATTCAGCGGCCCGCGCAGCGCAGCAGGCCTACCGGCCGCTGTTGGACGAACTGGGGCTGACCTACCCGCAGTACCTGGTGCTGCTCGTGCTCTGGGAGCGGGATGGCCAGACCGTCTCGGCCCTGGGTGAACGGCTGCACCTGGACAGCGGCACGCTCTCGCCGTTACTGCGCCGCCTGGACGAGCACGGGTTCATCGCCCGCGAGCGCCAGGCCACCGACTCCCGCCGGGTGACCGTCCGCCTGACCGCCGCCGGCGAGGCCCTGCGCGAGCGCGCGGTGGGCGTCCAGCGGTGCCTGCTGGACGCCGTCGGGCTTTCCCCCGCGGACCTGCTCGCGCTGCGCGACCTCTCCCGGCGCTTCGTGGCCGCCGGCTGACCCATCCCCGCACACCAACCCCATCCCGCCCACCGCAAGGAGAACACCATGCAGACGATCTACACCGCCGAGGCCCTGGCCACCGGAGGTGGCCGCGACGGTCACACCCGCACCGCGGACGGCACCATCAGCCTGGACCTGGCCGTCCCGCAGGAGATGGGCGGCTCCGGTGACGGCGCCAACCCCGAGCAGCTCTTCGCCGCCGGCTACGCGGCCTGCTTCCACTCCGCCCTGCAGATGGTGGCCCGCAAGGCCAAGGCGGACCTGGGCGAGTCCAGCGTCGGCGCGCGGGTGGGCATCGGCCCCAACGACGCCGGCGGGTTCGGCCTCGAGGTCACCCTCGAGGTGGTCGTGCCGAACCTCCCCGCCGCTCAGGCCCAGGAGCTCGCCGACCAGGCCCACCAGGTCTGCCCGTACTCCAACGCCACGCGCGGCAACATCGACGTGCACGTGAACGTGGTGCAGGACTGATGCCCACCCTGCACGATTTCACGGCCCGCACCGTGGCCGGCCAGGCGCAGCCGCTCTCCGACTACGCCGGCCAGGTCGCCGTGGTGGTCAACACCGCCAGCAAATGTGGGCTGACGCCCCAGTACGAGGGCCTGCAGGAGCTCTATGCCGCGTACAAGGACCAGGGGCTGGTGGTGCTGGGCTTCCCCTGCAACCAGTTCGCGAACCAGGAACCCGGCACGGACGCCGAGGCCAGTGAGTTCTGCCAGCTGAACTACGGGGTCGAGTTCCCCATGTTCGCCAAGGTGGACGTCAACGGCTCCGGCGCCCACCCCCTGTTCGCTTGGCTGCGCCAGGAGACCTCGGGGTTGCTCGGCGGGGCCATCAAGTGGAACTTCACCAAGTTCCTCGTGGGCCGGGACGGGCAGGTCCTCGAGCGCTTCGCCCCGACCACCGAACCCGAGAAGATGCGCCCGGCAATCGAGGCGGCGCTCTCCGCGCGGTGACGGGAACTGGCCGGCGACCTGCTGGCCTCTTCCGCGACCGCCCACCGCCCAACCCGTGTGCTCCGCCGCCCAGATGACTACGGCGGCCCCATGGGACCCACAGAGCTGAAATCCATGGGCATCGGCGTCGTCCTCGGGCTGGGAGCCGCGGCCAGTGCCGCCGTCGGCCGCAAGGTGGCCACCGCCGCCAAGGTGGGCCGGGGGCACCCGCTGAAGCACCGCGCGCTGGACCTGGCCTCCGGCCTCATCCAGCGGAAGTATCCGCTGGAGGCGATGAGCACCTACCTCAACGGCCTCCACATGTATGCCGATGAGATGGGCCGGCAGGTGGAGGCCTCGCACTTCTGCATCCATCTGCGCCATGACCTGCACCAGTGTGTGATCTTTGACCGGAACGCGCCCGACGCCCGCCTGATCGGCATCGAGTACATCATCAGCGAGGAGCGCTTCCTCAGCCTGCCGGAAGAGGAGAAGCGGCTCTGGCACAGTCACCACTACGAGGTGAAGTCCGGAATCCTGGCCGCCCCGGGGGTCCCTGAGCTGGCCGAACACGCCTACTTCATGGACCTCGTGACCACCTACGGCAAGACCTTCCACACCTGGCAGTACGACCGCGACGACTTCCCCTACGGCATCCCCCAGCTCATGATGGGGCTGACCTCCGACGGGCAGGCCGACCAGGAACTCATCCGCCGGCGGGACAGCCGACTCGGCCTCTCCACCGCCCACCAGCGCGCCTCGCGCGCGGACATCCCGACGCCGGAGGTCGCCCCGGGCGCCAACCCCTGGGAGGGCGGCCGGACCTTCCAGACCCGGCTGGAGGAGATGGACTTCAGGCGATAGGGCGGGCGTCATGCCGTCGCCCACCGCACCCTCGTTCCCGGCAGTCAGGGCCGAGGCCACCTTGCTACGCTGGCCGTACGCACGCCCCGCACGACCGACGGTAGAAGGCAGGCATCCGTGGCAAACATCGATCCCGAAGAGACCCGAGATCAGCGGGAGAGGGCGGCCGACGCCACCCGAGAGACGTCAGGCCACAGCATCGACGGCGACACGCCGCCCGCCGAGGGCGCCAGCGTGGGCCCCACCAACAACGAACTCGACGTGGACCAGCCCGGCGCCGGGGCCAAGAACAAGACCTGGCTGGTGGTCATCCTGGCATTGGTCCTGGTCTTCGTGGTCCTGGGCATCATCGGCCGGGTCGCCGGGATGTTCTGACCGGCCGAGCACGGTCTCCACGTTTCAAGCCCTCTTCTCTGTCAGCGCCGGTGCACCGATTGATATGACAGGTAGGCAGACAACCCCTCCAATCCGAATTCCACGCCCAGCCCGGACGCCTTCCGGCCACCGAAGGGGGCGGAGTGGTTGGAGGCGAAGAAGTTGACTCCTACGCTGCCGGTGTCCATGCGCCGGGCCACATCCAGTGCGGCGTCCTCGTCAGCGGAGAACACCACGCCGCCCAGGCCGAACTCGGTGTCATTGGCCAACTCCACGGCCTCATCCACCTCCTGATAGGGGAGCACGGTGAGGACGGGTCCGAAGATCTCCTCACGGGCCACCCGCATCCACGGTTGCACGTCTCGCAACACCGTGGGCTCCACGAACCAGCCGGGCCCGTCCACAGCCCGGCCGCCGGTGGTGGCCACGGCCCCCTCCTGTGCGGCCGAGTCCAGGTACTCCTGAACGGTCTCGAACTGTGAGCGCGTGGCGCTGGGACCGAACACCGTCTGGGGGTCCAGCGGATTGCCTTGCGGGGCGGCGGCCACCGTGGCAGTGACCATGTCCACCACCTCGTCGTAGCGCTTGGCCGGGGCGAGGATGCGCGTGGAGATGTAGCAGGTCTGCCCGGTGTTGCGCAGGCAGCTGCGTAACAGGACGGCGGACATGACCTCAAGGTCCGCATCCGGAAGCACGACGGCAGACGATTTGCCTCCCAGCTCGAGTGTCACCGGCCGCAGCAGCTCGCCGCAGGCCGCCGCGATGTGCCGGCCCACCGGGGTGGAGCCGGTGAACGCGACCTTGGAGACCAGCGGGTGACGCACCAACGTGTCCCCGCGCCGCCCGGATCCGGTCACCAGGTTCACCACGCCGGCCGGGATGCCCGCCTCGGCTGCGGCCTCCACGATGAAGCGGATGGACAGCGGCGTGGGAGAAGCCGGCTTCATCACCACGGTGCAGCCGGCCAACAGGGCCGGCGCCAGCTTGGCGACCATCAGGTTGATGGGGAAGTTCCACGGTGCGATCAGCGTGCAGACGCCCACCGGATCGTGACTGACCAGGGTCTTTCCGGCCCCGTTCGGGAAGGGCCGGAGATCCTCAGAGTCCAGGTGGCCAGCCAGCGTGGCGAAGTAGCGGAGGATGCTGGCCGCGTTGGCGGCAACCCCCGTGGTCTCCGTGATCGGGGAACCGTTCTCGAGGGTGCTGGTCAGGGCCAGCAGCTCGGCCTTCTGCTCCACCTTCTCGGCCATGACCAGCATCATGCGGGCCCGTTCGGTTGCCGGGAGCTGCGCCCAGCCGCTGCTGCGGAAGGCCTGGTGCGCAGCGCGGACGGCCCGTTCGAGGTCATCCTCGGTGGCGTCCGGCACAGCGCCCCACTGCTCCCCGGTCGCCGGGTGGTACACGGGGTTCCGGGCGCCGCCGGTGGACCGGACCCAGTCACCGTCGATGAAATGGTCGTCCACCTCGGCCCACGGGATCGCGTCCAGGGCCCCCGCAACCGTGCGGGGCAGCTGTGCAGGCTGCGCCGTGTGTGTGCTTGCCGTGTGTGTGGTCATCGCAGCACGGCCGTCTTCAGCAGGGCGTTGGAGCGCTCCAGGTCCGCCAGCGCCATCCGGTAGCCGGCCTCGGTGAGCAGCTCGGGGACGATCTCGCGGGCCAGCCGGTCACAGTAGGTGGCGGGGTCCAGGCCGAACCAGGTGGAGGCGGTGGCGATGCCCACGTGGTCGAAGCGCCACAGGCGGTCGGCGTCCCGGACCAGGGAGTCCTCCAGGGAGTTCGACTCGATCCGGGTGTCGTGCCCGTCGATGATGGCGACCACGCGCTCGATGAATTCGGCGTCGTACCCCAGTCCTGGCAGCACCCGGCGCGCAACCTCGCAGCCCTGGCGTTCGTGCTCGAAGCGGATCTCGGCGGTCCGCCAGTTGCCGGTGAAGCCCTCGGAGTAGATGCGTTCCTCGTCCACGTGGGCCCACCCGGTGTCATGCAGCAGGATCGACACGCGGACCAGCAGGGAGTTGGCCCCCGGGTAGGCGGCACAGAGCCGTTCAGCGTAGGCCAGGGAGATCGGCAGGTGGATGTCATTGCCGCGGGCGCGGGTCTCGGGGACCACGGCTGCCCAGATGGGGTCCAGGTCCGTGCCCTGCGCCGGTGTCACGGCGATGGGCCGGGTATCGATGTCGTGGATGGTCGGCAAGCGGTGTGCCGCGGTGGCCTGCTGATCTGCAGTGGACTGCGTCATGATCGCTCCTCAGTCTGGGGTGGTGCGGGGCCGCCGGCGGTGGCCGGCGAGGGTCAGGTCTGTGTGGTGATGAGGGTCTTGAGCCGGACGGACGTGTCGGTGGCCTGCTCATACGGGATGGTGGCCCCCTGGGCGAGGGCGGAGCGGACGGCCATGAAGTCCAGCGGGACGTTGACACAGTCGGCGGCCACCACCTGGTCACCGGCGTAGTAGAGCATGCTGAACCGATCCCCCGTGCCATCGTGGCGTAACAGTGTCCGGTCATATCCGCGGGACAATCCGGCGATCTGCAGCTTCAAGTCGCCCTGATCGGACCAGAACCACGGGATGCCGGCGTACTCCCCCTGACGGCCGGTCAGGCTGTAGGCAGCCACCTTGGCGTGCTCGATGGCGTTGTTGACGCTCTCCAGCCGCACCCGGTCCCCGGGTTCCGCCCCGGGCAGGGGATTGGGCAGGTTGGCGCAGTCTCCTACGGCCAGGGTGGTGCCGTCCGAAGCCACAGCCTGGTCATCCACCACCACCCCGTCGTCGCACAGCAGGCCCATGGACTCGGCCAGTTCGGTGTTGGGAACGGCCCCGATGCCCAGCAGGACGATCTGGGCCGGGATCACCTCGCCGCCGGTCGTCTCCACCCCGCTGACGCGATCCGCCCCGTCCCCGTCTTCGGTGCCGAGGATGCGCCTGACACCGGTGTTCAGCCGAATCTGCACGCCACGTTCCCGGTGGGCCCGCAGGAAGTAGGCCGAGGTCTCCCGCCCCACGGCCCGGCCGATGAGCCGTTCCCCGTGGGCCAACACGGTGACCTCCTTACCGAGCTTGCGCAGACTCAGGGCCGCCTCCAGGCCCACGAACCCGCCTCCGACGATCACGATCTGTTGGGCCTGGGGCACCTGGGCCCGGAGGGCAAGCGCGTCATCCGCGTTGCGCAGGTAGAGGGTCCCGGGCAGGTCCTCGCCGGGGACGTCGAGACGGCGGGCGCGGGCACCCACGGCCAGGACCAGACGGTCGAAGTCCCAGCTGGCGCCAGAGGCGGCGAAGGCGGTACCGGAGCCGCCTGCGGACCGTTCCACCCGCTCGATCCGTTCGTTACGCACCAGGTTGATGCGGTGCTCGGACCAGTAGTCGGCATTGCGCAGCACCATCTGGTCACGCGTCATATCCCCATGCAGGAACGCCTTGGACAACGGGGGCCGCTGGTAGGGACGGTGGTCTTCGTCCCCCAGCAGGGTCAGGCGTCCTTCGTACCCGAGCGCCCGCAGGGAGCCTGCCAGTTGAACTCCGGACTGGGAGGCCCCCACGATCAGCATGCCGGGGCCTGAGGCCGCTCCATCGGCCGGCGTCGTGGCACCGGGCTGTGCGCGAACGGAGGATGAGGCGGCGGACATGGTCACACCTGCGTCTCGGGGGTCGTCACGTGGACGTCCATGTCTCCGCAGAGTTTCAGCTGGCAGGACAGTCGGGAGTTGTCCTCCCGGTCCACGGCGGATCCGTAGAGCATCTCGTCTTCCATCTCAGACATCTCCGGCAGACGGTCATCCCCCTCCGTGAGGAAGACGTGGCAGGTGGCGCAGGATAGCGATCCGCCGCATTCCCCCACGATCCCGGAGACGCCGTTGCGCACAGCCGTTTCCATCACGGAATCTCCCTCGGAAGCCTCCACGGTGGTGGTGCTGCCCTCGTGGTCGGTGTAGACGACGGTGGCCATGGCCACTCCTCTCGCTCGGTGTTTTCGGTCTTCAGTAGTCGGTCTCAGATGGTCGGGCTCAGGCGGCCGGCAACCTCAGATGAACTGCCGGCCACCGTCCACCACCAGGGTCTGCCCGGAGATGTACTCGCTGCCGGCTCCGGCCAGGAACAGGGCCGCCCCCACGATGTCCTCCGGTTCACTGGCGCGTTTCAGGCTGGAGCGCTCCACCCCGTACTCGGCCGCGTTCTCGATCAGCGCGTGGCTGGCCTCGGTGAGTGTGAACCCCGGGGCGATCGCATTGACGGTGATCCCCCGTGGACCGAGCTCCTTGGCGAGCACGCGGGTCAGGCCGATGACCCCGGACTTGGAGGCCACATAGTGCGCCCACTGGGCGGAGCCGCTGAACACGGTGGCCGAGGCCAGGTTCACCACGTGCGCCCGCGGCCGCAGGTAGGGACTGAGGGCCTTGGTGCACAACCACGGTCCCTTGAGGTTCACCGCCATGACTCGGTCCCATTCGGCGGGGTCCAGTTCCTCGAAGGGCGCCCGCGTGATCCCGGCGTAGACGGCGGCGTTGTTCACCAGGACGTCCACGCCGCCCCCGCCGAACTCCGCGGCCCGGACGGCCAGCGTCTCGGTGGACTCCACCGAGGTGACGTCGGCGGGGACGGCGAGCGCCTCGCCGCCGGCTTCCCGCACCATCGCCGCGGTCTCCTCGGCACCGGACTGGTCGACGTCGGCCACGACCACCCGGTCTCCGGCCGCCTGGAATCCGAGTGCGAAGGCACGGCCAAGGCCGCCGGCGGCGCCGGTGACCACCACCGTTCGGGACCCGGCGCCGGCCGGTGCCCTGGCCGGCGTCGGGGTGGGGTTGGTGTTCATCATGTGGGCGCTCAGTCCTCGAGGATGGTGACGGTGCCCTGCTGGCCGTCCACACGGACCAGCTGGCCCGTCTGCAGGGTGGTGGAGGCGGTGCCGGTGCCGGTGACGGCGGGCAGGGCGTACTCGCGGCAGACGATGGCCGCGTGGCTCATCATGCCGCCGATGTCCGTGACGGTTGCCTTGATCTTGCCGAAGATCGGCCCCCAGCTCGGGGCGGTCACGGAGGCCACCAGGATCTCGCCCTCCTGGACCTCGCCGAGCTGGTCGGCGCGGGTGACCACCCGCACGCGCCCCTCGACGGTGCCGGGGGAGGCCGCCATGCCCCTGATGACATTGGGGTCGCTGTCTCCGTCCACGTCCAGCCAGGTGTTCACCTGTTCGGTGGTGATGCCGTACAGCATGGAGGTGAACGGCTCGGTGATCTCCACCGGCGGGGTATTCAGCGCCATCTGCGGCCGCTGGGTCTGCAGCGCGTCGACGATCCCCCGGCGACGGCGGATCTCCTGCGGCCAGTAGGACGGTCCGGTGGGGGTGGCACCCACGCCCCAGCCGGTCACGAGGTCGAACAGCACGTCCCGGACCTCGTTGCGGCCCAGGTAGAACATGTCCTCGGGCTCCTCGAAGAAGCCCTCCTCGAACAGCATCCGGGACAGTTCGCGGCACTTGCGCCAGAAGACGCTCATGGACCAGTGCTCGATGTAGAAGTTGTGGTTCTCCACGTACGGGTAGGCCGTGGCGGCCAACTGACGCTTGGCGTCGAAGGTGGCGCGCTGGTCGTCATCAGAGAACAACTCCCGGTATTCGGAGATGATCCGCTCGCGCTCCGTGATGAGCTCTTCCATGGGGCGCATGATCTGCTGGCCGCCATCCAGCCGACGCATGTAGTCCTTGATGTAGCCCAGCGGGATCTCCTGGTGCTCGATCCAGTACTTATCATGGCCGTACATGCCGTTGCCGACGGTGAAGTTGAACCAGGGGTGCTGTGCCTCGCGGTAGGCCTCCAGCCACTGCTCGCCCTGCCCGGTCTGGCCCACCCGTTCCAGCGTGCCCGCCACATCGTCCGTGTCGGCGAAGGCGTCCTGCAGGCCTAGCTCCACCCCGAGCTGGGCCAGCTTCTTCAGCTCGTCGTCAGGCCGGAACAGGTCCATGTCCACACCCTGGACCATGGCCGCGATGCTCTGCTCGGGGATGTTCGGGAAGGACTGCTTGCAGAAGTTGAAGAAGTCCAGGTACGCGATGTAGCCCAGGTTCAGGAACTCGAAGTGGTACTGGTACGTCTGATAGCAGAGCTGGATCAGCCGGTCGTAGTTCTCCATCAGCACCTCGGAGCCGTCCTTGGCCTTGCCGGAGTGGATGTCCTCCAGCGGGACCATGTCCGGCAGGCGCTTGAACTCCAGGGATTCCAGCTCGGCGATGGTGGCACGGATTTTGCCGTGCCAGCCCTCCAGCAGCCGGTCCCAGTTCTCGAAGTAGTAGCCGGCCCGTTCCTCGAAGTGCGGCACCCGCGCAGCGATCTGGTCCTCCGGCACAGTCACCGGTGACATGTACAGGTAGCCCAGGTGGATCTTGAACTCGATCCCGTTGGCGTTGGGAATCAGGAGGTGACGGGCGTTGTACTGACCCAGGCACTTCACCGCATACTCCCCGGTGATTGTCTCGAAGGGCCGGAACACGGTGGGCCAGTGCTGGGAGTCACAGAACCAGAACTTGGCGTCGTCCTCCTCCATCCGGTTGCCCTGGAACAGCAGGTAGTAGGGGTAGATCTCCTCCCAGCCCTCGGCCCCTGCGGGGACGCTGAGATCGGAGGGCTTGGGGAAGGACTTGAAGGTCTTCTGCGCAACATCGGTCATGACGGTGTTCCTTTCGGGCGGGACAGACGAGACGGGCGGGATACGCGGGGCAAGCCGAATCGGGTAGTGGCGCTCAGCCACTGCGTCCGTTGAGCATGGATGAGGTGATGCCGCTCATACTGAATCCTGTGGCGGCTCCAGCGGTGGAGCCCGCCGGCTGGGACTGGGTGCCGGGCTGGGAGTCCCCGGCCGGCGTCGTGCTCCCGGAGAAGACCGTCTCCGGCCGGGACTGCAGCAACAGCAGGTCCTCGCCCTCCGGCAGGTCCGCGTCCAGAGCCCACTCGATGTCCTGCGGGCAGCCGTAGTGTCTCTCGGCGCGTTTGGCGAGCGCCCCGAGGGCCATGAGCTGCTGCTCGGTGAGGCTGGGTGCTTTCCGGCGCTGCTCGTCTACAGGGACCTCGATCAGGTCTCCAGTCTCCGGATCCTTCTGGAGCTCGGCGTGCTTGTCACCGATCGTCTGGCCCACCGTGACAAGGGTGACCTTGTCCAGGACGAAATTGTCCGGGGTGACCTCGCCGGAGACCACCATTTCGCCCACCCCCCAGGAGGAGTCCACCGTGATCTGGGACCGGTCCCCCGTGGTCGGGTTCATGGTGATCGCGACCCCCGCCACGCGGGCGTTGACCATCTTCTGCACGGCCACGGCCATGGACAGACCCTCATCCGGGATGCCGTTGCGCATGCGGTAGGTGATCGCCCTGGCTGTGTAGAGCGAGGCCCAGCACTGGCGGATGTGCTCCGTGACGGCCTCGATCCCCTGTAGCCCCAGGTAGGTGTCCTGCTGGCCGGCGAAGCTCGCCCCGGGCAGGTCCTCCGCCGTGGCCGAGGAGCGCACCGCCACGGGGACGGGCTCCTCGAACCGGGACTGCAGCCGCTCATATGCGGTCCGGGTCTCCTGGCGGACAGCGTCCGGGACCGGCCGGGAGCAGATCGCCTCGCGGATCTGTGCGGAGACCTCCTCCACGCGGTCCGTGTCCGCCGGGTCGAGGCCGTCCAGCAGGGAACGGATCTGCTCGCTGATCCCGGTCTCGGCCACGAACGCGTCATAACTGGACGTCGTCACGGTGAACCCGGGAGGCACGGGCATCCCGGCGGCGGTCAGTGATACCAGGGAGGCGCACTTTCCTCCGAGCATCTCCAGCCGGGACTCTCCGGGCTCGTCGAAGTCGTAGATGTACGGGGTGGTCTGGGAAATCGTGGTGCTCATGGTGTCCTCGGTGACGGGTAGCCGCTCGCCCTCAGGCGTCCCAGCGGACGGGAACGGTGAAGGGGGTGCGGAAGGAGAGGTTCTCGCGGAAGTCGATGTGCTGCGACTCGTCCAGTTGGAGCTGCGGGGCACGGTCCGCGACCTCCTCAACGCAGATCTTGGCCTGTAGCTTGGCCAGCATGTTGCCGAGGCAGTAATGGATCCCGAAGCCGAAGGAGAGGTGCTCGCGGGCATTCGGCCGCGAGATGTCGAAGGTCTCACCGTCCTCGAACCGGTCCTCGTCCCGATTGGCCGACCCCAACAGCAGCAGCATGTTGGCACCCTTCGGGATGGCGACCCCACCCACCTCGGTGTCCTCCAGGGCGCGGCGGCGCCAGCCGACGATCGACGGGCTGAAGCGCAGCACCTCATCCAGGGCACTCGGGATGAGCTTCGGATTGTCCACCAGCTGTTGCCACACGTCCCGGCGGGCCAGCAGCTCGCGGAAGGTGTTGGAGATCAGCGTGGTGGTGGTCTCGTGGCCGGCGAAAAGCAGCGAATAGCAGACCGAGGCGATCTCGTGGTCTGAGATCTCGGCGCCGTCCTGTTGGGCGCGGACGATGTCCGCCACGAGGTTGTCACCGCCGTGCTCGTGGGCATGGGCCACGAGGCGCCGGCATTCCTTCCAGTAGGCCACCAGGTTGTGGGCATGCGGGACCTGGTCCTCGTCACTCAGATCCACCCAGGTCAGCGCCGACCGGGAATCGGACCACTGCTTGAACTGGTCCACCTGTTTCGGGTCCGCCCCCACGAGGGTCAGGATGGTGATCGTGGGGATGTCATAGGCCAGGTCCCGCAGCAGGTCGGCCTGCCGGTCCGGGCGGGCCAGGATGGCGTCCACGCGGTCCTGCACGTTCTGGCGGATCATCGGCTCCATGACCTTGAACCGGCGCGGGGTGAAGGCCTTCTGTACGATCGCGCGGATACGGGTGTGCTCCGGGGGCCGGCGGCTGGAGAGACCCGAGTAGACGGTGTGGTCTCCCTCCTGGAAGACCCTCTTGGCCGGGTCGCCGTACCCGCGCACGGGAGCCGCGGTGTTCTCGGAGCTGAAGACCTCCCAGTTGTCGAAGACAGCCTTGATGTCCTCATACTTGGTGATGACCCAGTAGTCGATGCGTTCGTCATACATCACCGGCTCCTCTTGGCGCATGCGGGCGTAGGAGCCAAAGGGACTGCTCAGGTCGAAGGGCAGGTAACCGTGGTGCCCCTCTGCACCACCGGCAGCCAGGCCCACGCCACCGCGGTCGGCGCTCTGGCTGTGGAGCGGCCCGTGGGCAGAGCCGGGGGCGGCTTCGGATCCGTGGGCCACGGGGCAACGGCCCTGCTGTCCGGTGGGAATGGCGGTGCTCATGTGGTTCCTCCATCAGATGAAGTCGGCTGCTCTTGGCTTCGAGTGTGACCGGGAACACTCTGACCACCAAGTCGAGTTTCCCATTGGATGGAAACGGGTTCGATTCCCGCACAGATGCGCCCCGAACTGCCCCCTCCATCAGCCCCGATTCCCAACCAGCGGGAAAATACGTGGAGATCCAACGGGAGATGAGCGACGATCAAGGCATGAGCTCCACAACGCGCGCCAGCGCCAACCAATTGGGCCGCGATGTTCGGTCTCACCTGCCTGACGCCGCCACCCTCCCCGGCATGCCCACCTTGGACCGGCACCATCAACAGATCTGGGCCCTGGCGACCCCCTACCTACGCACCCGCCGCAATGACATCCACTCGCTCTTTGCGTTCTCACTGGCCGCCGCCATGCTGGAGTTCCATCCTGAGGCGCGGCTCGAGGTCGTGCTGCCGGCCATCCTGCTGCATGACACCGGGTGGTCCCAGGTCCCCGCAGACGAGGTGCTGGAGGCCATCGCCCCCGGCGGTGGACGCCCGGACCTGGTGCGCCTGCACGAGGTGGAAGGAGCACGCATCGCCGGCGAGATCCTCGAGGAGGTCGGACACCCCGCCGAGTTCATCTCCGAGATCCAGGACATCATCGACGGCCATGACAGCCGTCAAGAGTCATTGTCCGTCAATGACTCGATCGTCAAGGACGCTGACAAGATCTGGCGCGTCACCCCGTGGGGTCTGGACGTGATCACCGACTGGTTCGGCCTGAGCCGGTCCGAGACCCTCACCCTGTGTGCCTCACGCGTGCACGGCCACCTCTTCACGGACGCCGGCCGGGCCATGGCGATGGGGTTCACGGCACTGGAGTCCATGGCATCCACCGCCGAAGTCGATGCCGTCCGCTGAACGTCCACGATTGGACGGCCAGAGCGACTCCCGATCCGTCACGTCCAAGGTCATGGCGATCCTGGAGGCTTTCGAGGATGAGCCCCGCTCGCTGAGTATGTCTCAGATCGCCGCCGCCTCGGGACTACCAACCAGTACCGCGCACCGGTTGATCCGCGAACTGACGGAGTGGGGCGCACTGAGCCGGGACCACAACGGGCGGTATCAGATCGGAATCCGGCTGTGGGAGCTGAGCCAGAACGCCGGAAGACAGCTGCGGGATACGGCACGGCCCTACCTGCAGGACCTCTACATGCTCACACAGGAGACCGCGATCATCGGGATGCGCGAAGGGTATACGGCGCTCACGCTGGATCGCGTTTACGGTTCGGGCAAGCTACCGAAGACCTCACCCGTGGGCAGCCGCCTGCCGCTGCACGCCACGGCTGTGGGGCTCGTTCTGCTTGCCTACGAGGACGACTGGTTCCAGCAGACCTATCTGCAACGGACATTGGAGTCCTTCACCGATCGGACCTTGGCGGACGCGGGCCAGCTGGCCCGTGAATTAGAGCGCATCAAGCAGCGAGGCTATGCACGGACGGTCGAATCCGTTCGCCCAGGCGCCGGCGCCGTGGCGGTGCCGGTGTTCAACGACGATGGCCACGTGGTGGTGGCCCTGGGTTTGGTTCTGACGGCGGCACGTGCCAAAGCGGCCGCGGATCGTCACCTGCCGGTCCTGAAGGGGATCGCCCAAAAGGTCCAGCAGGCGGCCCTGTACCGCCGTGCCCCTTACCGACAGCTCTGGCCCGCCTTCCCATCCCCGCGGTCTCAACGGAAGGCGGAACCAGGCCCCCCACCCAACCACACCGGTCTGACCCATCCTGACGGCCAGCGGGCCGCCGCGCCGGTCTCAGTCCCGGCTCAGGAGAACCGGGAGTAATCCGGCTTCCGGCGTTCGGCGAAGGCGGTGAAGGCCTCGCGGGCCTCCGGGCTGGCCAGTCGCCCGGTGAACTCGGCGACCTCGCGGTCCATGATGGCGGTCAATCCGTCCGCGTCCCGCATGAGTCGCTTGGTGGCGGCGAGCGCCCCCGGCGGCCTGGCGGCCAGCGCGGCAGCCACCCCCTGCGCCGTCTCGTGGAGAGCCTCCGCCCGGACCACCCGGTTCGCCAGCCCGTAAGCCACGGCATCCTCCGCGGTGAGGGGCTCTGCGAGCGCGAACATGCCGAACGCGCGGGCGTGGCCGATCCGCTGGGGCAACAGCACGGTCGAGGCGGCCTCCGGCACCAGCGCCAGGTCCACGAACGGGGTGATAAGCGTGGCTCCCTCAGCCAGGATCACATAGTCGCAGTGCAGGAGCATGGTGGTCCCCACCCCGACGGCCTGACCCTGGACCGCGGCGACGATCGGCGTGGTGCTGGTCGCCAAAGCGCGGAGGAAGCGCCACACCTTCATCTGCTCGGTGACGCCCGACGCCGGCCCGTCCGCCGGGGTGCCCGAGGTCTCGGTGGCCGTCTGGTCGGCCGTCTGGTCGGCGATCCTGGCAGCCAGCCGGGAGAAGTCCGCGATGTCGTTGCCGGCGCTGAAGAGGTCACCTTCGGCACGGAGCAGGACCACCCTGACCTGCGGATCGGTCTCCGCGCGGACGATCGCGTCGGCCAGCGCGCCGTACATCTCCTCGGTCAGCGCGTTCTTCTTCGCGGGACGATTCAGGGTGACGGTGAGGACGGCATCGTGCAGTTCGACGGCGATGTCCTGGGCCATGGCGCGACTCCTTGGGGTGGCGGGCCGGCCCGGTGTCCGAGCTCCGGCAACAGTCCTTCGATGATGGCATGCCCCAGTCACCCTTATCGCGTCCGTGCCATGAGGCAAGGTAGCCCACAGCTCAGCGCATGGCTGAGCCTCAGCAGGGGGTCGAGTTGGCAGCAACTAATGGACGTCGCCGAAAGGCATCGTGGCTTTTCCTGCTCTGGGTCGTCATGGCGTTCGCGGCTGGCTGCGTCATTGGGATGATGGCGCATTCAGCCTGGCCAATCCCCCTGCATGCACTTCTTGCTTGGGGCTACGCGTTCTCCACGAGCGCCGGCCTTGGCGGTGTTGCCGCTCTTGTCGCCGCCATGATCGCCTATCGAGGAGTCACACGTTCAGCAGACACAGCCCGACAGACGGCACTCGAAGCTTCCAATATGGCCCGCAACACGGCGTTAGAAGCCCAGTGGTGGGAGAACGCGCGATGGGCAGTCGACCGACTTCTCTCGGGTTCAGGAGTCTCTGAAGATGCAGGCAAAGAATCTGTCGAACTGGATGTCGACGTCATCGACGCCAATACCAGCCTGCTGGTTGATGAAGACGCATACGCAGCCATCATCATGCTGGATTACCTCGGGGAGAATGCACCGAGCGAAAAGGCGAGATCCTTCGCGTTGGATGCCCTCGGAACCGTGCTTGGAGTACCCTCCGAGGTAGACAATGTAGACAGTAACTCGGCTAGCAACGTCGCCAATCGTCAATCGAACAGGACCTCTCGTGGCTAAGAAGATCTCTCAGGAGGCGCTCCGGAGCCGCTACCTGCGGAACAGGCGAGCGGCCGCATATGCCTACATTGCCATTGCCAAGAAGCAGAAGCAGGCAGTACCCGAACGTGTGCTAGAAATCGTCGGCGAATCTCCGAACGACTCGTCGGTTCAACGGTCACGCGAGGACCGATCAGCCTAGAGAATGCGGCATCGTCAAGCCGGTGCGCCGCTCTGCTCATGTGTATCACCTGTTCCGCTGAGGTTCGATGGACTTAATGGCGTCTCACCGCAGTACTTAATGGCCATGCCTGGCTCGCCCCTGAATCACGCGGATCAGTACCACCATCCCCTGCCCACGTACTTAATGTCCGGGTATCCACGGACTTCGCGTGATGCCTGTCCTTAATCCGTCTGCGGCTCGTGGTCTGATGGCCAGTCGTTCACCAACACGCCTGACCGGAAGGATCCTCCACCGATGATGGGACCGCACCATGCCGCCTGCGGAGCCGCGGCCTGGGTGTTGATCGCCGCGGACTATACGGTCCCGCTGGGGCCGCTATCCGGCGTCGGGATATTCGGCGCTGGGTCCGGGCTGGTGTTGCCCGATGCGGTCCCACTGGGCTTTGGACTGTTCCCGGGAATCACGGACCTCGGCGTCCTGACCGGCGCGATCGTGGCCGCCGGGGCCGCACTCCTGCCGGACGCCGATCATCGCAGGGCGTCGATCGCCCATTCGCTGCCCCCGGTGTCCGAGTGGATCTGTGCGGCCGTCGGCAAGATCGCCGGCGGGCACCGCAACGGCACCCACTCACTGCTCGGCTTGGCTGCCTTCACACTGCTGGCCTGGCTGCTCTCCACGGTGGCCCTGCCCACCACCCTCGGCCTGCTGCCGGTGGGAGCTGGGCTGGGGACGGTCCTGCTGGCGTCCTTCGCCGTCAAGGCACTGAAGTTCATGCCGGACCGGGCCCAGAGGATCCCCTGGTTGGTGGCCATCCCCCTGGGCGCCCTGGTGACGGTCGGACTGGGCAACCAAGGTCAGCTCTTCGTGGTGGCCGTGGCCACCGGCGTCATCGTCCATATTGCCGGTGACATGCTCACGGACGGCGGGTGCAATCTGCTCTGGCCTGCTTCCTTGAGGCCGCCGCGATTGGTCTCGAGGCTTCCACTCCTTAAGACGCTGTGGAGTACTGGCGGCCGGATGAAGCTGCCGCTCCTCGGGCCTACCGGGTCACGGCGCGAGTGGTCGCTGGCCACGGTGGTCTCGCTGGTGGCGGTCGCCGGATTGCTGAGCGCGCTGGGCCGGATGATCTTTGACGTCGGGGTGTAGGTCCCACCGCCCGTCAGCGCGAGGGCGCCAGGGGCGGCGCCACGAGTGAATCGGCATCATGGCTGCCCAGCCACCCGTAGAACGGCGCCATGCGCCGGATCCTCTCATCCCGCGCGTCGTACTCTTCCTCGACCACCGAATCGTAGAGATGTCCTGCCTCCAGGGACGCCAGTTGCACGGCATTCGCCCGCTCCAGGCGCAACGCCTGATACTGCGTCAGGGCGGCGGGGGCGTCCGCCACGGAGGACCCTTCGAGCGCGGCGGCCAGGGCGAAGGCGTCCTCGATGGTCTGGCTGCCACCCTGGCCGAGGTGGGGCAGCATGGCGTGGGCGGCGTCGCCGAGCAGAGCGAGCCGTCCGCTGGTCCAACTGGTCAGCGGCGGCCTATCGAACAGCCCCCACTGGAACGTGTCCGTGACGCGTTCGATCAGCCCGGTGACCACGGGATCCCAGCCGGCGAACTCCGCGGCGAGCTGCTCTGGATCGCCGGGCGCTGTCCAGGAGTCCCGCTCGCCCCCGTGGGCGGGAACCACCGCGACGATGTTGATCAGCCGGTCCGCCCGGATGGGATACACCAGGAAGTGCTTCCCCGGGCCGATCCACATCTTCGAGGTGCCCCATTCCCAGTCCTCCGCCCCCGTGACGGGCACGAGAGCCCGGTATGCCGCGGTCCCGGAGGATCGCGGGGCGGCGACCTCCCCGATGACGTTGCGGCGGACGACGGAATGGATGCCGTCTGCGCCGATCACCACATCGGCTCGGGCGGTCTCACCGTTCTCAAAACGCAGGCGTACCCCCGAGTCGTCCTGCTCAAGATCGAGCAGCCGATGGCCGGTATGGATCGCGGAGCCCGGCAGCGTGGAGGCGAGCACTTCGATCAGGTCGGCACGATGCACCCCGAAGACCCGGCGGTCCCACGCGGCACCGGGCTCACGGAGCGTGGAGATGAACGTGCCGTCCTCCCGCAGCTGGAAATACCCCTGGTCCAGGTGCGAGCCGACCCGCTCGATCTCCTCCAGCAGACCGAGGCGCTCCAGCAGCCGCCAGCCGTTGGACGCGAGCGAGATGCCCGCTCCGATCTCCCCGAGCGCCCGGGCCTGCTCGAACACCTCGGCGTCGATACCGCGCCGCCGCAGGGCGGCCACCGCAGCCAACCCCCCGATGCCTGCTCCGATCACAGCAACTTTCATTCCTACTCCTCCAAGGTGACAACGGTGGTCCGGACAGCAAGAGCCCTACGGCTGGACGTACAGGGATTCGACATCCAGCGGGTTCTCGGCCATGCCGTACTTGAGCATCAGGTCATAGATGGTCTGCATCTTCTCGACCGGCAGATCCGTGTGCGCCGGCTCCAGACGGATCGACTGGGCCGTCTCCTCGTCCATCTTCAGGAACTCGGGCAGCATGGCCCGGACGCCCTCCTCATCCTGGGCGGCACGCTCGGCCGATTCCGTCAGCGCCTCCTGGAAGGCGGTCACGAGTTCCGGGCTCTCCTCGGCGATCGATGCGCTGGTGAAGGGGATGGTCAAGGGCATACCGTCCATGACCTCCTGGTTCGGATACCCGACGACCACGTTCTCGGGATCGGCCATGGCCCGGCCCATGAAGGGTTCGGGCAGCCACACGGCGTCCACGTTCCCCTGTTCGAGCTGGGCCAGCATGTCTGGGAAGGGCATCTCGTTGAAGTTGATCTTCTCCGGATCAGCCCCGGCCATCTCCGCGGCCTCCATGATCGAGAGGTCGCCCAAGGTGTGGACGGCGTTGACGGACACGGTCTGACCCTCCAGATCGTCGAAGCCGGTGATGCCGGAATCCTTGCGGGCGATCACGGCATTGATGTCATCGCCCTCGGCGGAGGACCAGGAATACCCGGAGACCACCTTCATGGGCAGGCCTTGGTCCGCAGCGGTCAGCACGGACATCGGATTGCCCACAGCGAACTGCATGGATCCGTTCTGGACCGCCGGCAACAGCGCCGCGCCGCCCTGACCCTCGATGAGTTCCACGTCCAGGCCGTGGTCCTCGAAGATCCCCTCGGCCACGCCGTAGCGGAGCTCAGTGGAGGAGGCGATGGCGATGGTGCCCACGGAGATGCTGGTCAGCTCCCCGGAAGTCGCCGCCACGGGGCTCGAGCCGGCCTCTGAGGCGGTCCCCTCGGCGCCCGTCGGTGACCCGGAACCGCACCCCGCCAGGACCAGGGTGCCCGCGGCGAGGGCGGCGACCAGGCCCCGGCGGATCGTGGGGGTGATGGATGCAGCGTGGGAGGTCATGGTGCTTCCTTAGTCAGGGACGGGAGCGGGTGATTCCTGAAGTAAAGACCGGAACCGGGGAATCGACAATGGAATGCACGGCCTTTTCCTCCATGCGGAAAGAGCCAGAATCGGGGCCGGCGGATGGATCCAGATCACCCCTTGTATCGCGGCACAGACGCCTGGCACTCTTTCCTCTATGTGGAAAGGTGGCAAGGATGCTCCAGACCGTTGACCGCGCCCTCCGACTCGTCCGGCTCGTCGCCTCGCGGGGTGAGATGACCCTCACCGAGGCGGCCGGCGCCCTCCAGATCAGCGCCTCCATGGCGCACCGGCTCTTGCGCACATGCGCCGAGGCCGGCTACCTCGATCAAGAACTACGCCACGGCCCGTACACGATCGGCCCCGTACTCCGGCAGATCACCGCCGATGTGGCCCGCGGCTCGACGTTGCCCGATCTGCTCGGAGGCGTGTTGCGGCAGGTCGCCGAGGGAATGCTCGAGACGACCAGCCTCGCCGTCCTGGAGGGCCGGAACATCCGGTTCATCCTGACGGAGGAGGGCACCCATCTGGTGCGGATCGCCCGTCCGGTGCGGACCGTGACCCCGGCTCACGCCACGGCGGCAGGGAGGGCGATGCTGGCGGGGCTGACCGACGACGACCTGGCGGCGCGGTATGAGGGCGCCGCCTTGGAGACGGTCCAGCCGGGAACCATCCAGGACTGGACCCAGCTCAAGGCCGAGATCAAGAAGGTCCGGAACCGGGGATGGGCTATCCAGGTCGGCGAGGCACAACCGGGGGTGGCCGCACTGGCCATGCCACTGCGGGACGGCTTCGGCCAGACGGTGGCCGCGGTGACGGTCATGGTTCCGTACCTCCGGCTCAGCCGGTCGGACGACGCTCGCTCCCTGGCTCACCGCCTGAGGCCGTACGCAGATCAGATGGAACGGCGGCTGGCCTCCGGTTCTGCCCGGTGACAGAGAGATGTTGCCGGCAGGTTAGGACGGGACCCGCCTGAGGTGCAACGCCACCGCGCGGCACCTCCGGCGGTTCTCCTAGCGATCACTTCGCCCGGTAGTCACCCCAGTCCCGCACATCCCACATCCGTGCCGGCTGGCCCGGTGCCTCGCCCGAGGTGAACCGCGCGACGCCCAGGTCCAGGTCCGAGCCGGCGTCCACACGGGCGGCGAGGCGGTCGAGCTGCCGCGGCGAGGTGGACTGCCACCGGCCGGTCTCGATCCGGTCGAACAGGGCGGTCAGGGCCGCTGCCTCCTCCGCGGGGGTGAAGGTGCAGTGCCCCTCGGAGGCCACGAAGGTCTGGCGCAGCTGGCGCGCGGACCCGGCGGCGGTCACGGTGGACCGGTAGGCGGCGTCGTCGGCGATGGTCCCGGCCCCGTCCCCGGTGGTGTGCAGGGACAGCACCGGGGCGTCCAGTCGTCCGGTGAAGGTGGCGGTCTGCTCCACGAGCCGTACCGTCTCAGGATCGGCTGAGAGCCGTTCGGCCCGGTCCAGGGTGTCCAGGTCCTCGGTCAGCGACAGCCCTGCCGCCCGGTAGGCCTGCTTCACCTCGGCCCAGCGACCCGAGCGCTGGAGCTCGCGCCGGTAGTCCACGCCCGTGTTCCAGGAGAAGGTGCCGCCCACGGTCTGTTCATAGCCGGCACGCACGTGGCTGCCCATCGCGAACGGCAGGTGCTCGATGTACCGGTCGATCCGCTTATCCAGCTGGACGCGGCGGATCTCCTGCCCGGTCTCCGGGTCCACGGCCGGGATCTTGCTCAGGGCAGCGGCCAGAGCGGCCCGGGCCCGGCCGTGCTCGGTGGAATCGGCCAGTGCCACCAGGTCGTTCATGGCCTGCAGCTCGGCCGCACGGTCCTCGATGCCCTGGATCTGCATGGCCGAGTCGGGATCGACCAGCTCGCGCAGGGCGAAGGCGGTGTCCAGCTTGTAGTTCCACGTGCTGATGGCTCCCGCACCCCCACCGCACATCGGCAGGGAACCGGCCAACCACTCCGGCGCGGCATCCGCCACGATCCTGGTGGTCAGCCCGCCCTGGGACCGGCCGGCCACCACCACGTCATCGGCGTCACCGGCCAGCCGCCCGAAGGTCTCCACGGCTGCCCCGGCATTGGACTCGTCCAGCACGAGGTCCCAGCCGTCGCTCAACTCATAGCCGATGGCCCCGTATCCCTGTTCGGCCAGCCACTGAGCCGTGGTCCCCGTGAGGTCATCCCGGCCTGGCATCACCACCAGGTCACCGTTCCATTCCGCCGGCTTGTGCAGGGAGTAGGCCCGGTCCCCGTCCAGTGTCCCTTGGTGGGACACCGCCGCGGGAGCCGGTCCCCGTTCCGGGCGGTTCTGTGGGTCAGGGCGGGCGGCGGCGAACGAGCCACCCCGGTCCAGTCCGTCACGGCTGGCGATGCGGTCGGCGGACCGGTTCAGGTGTGACGGCGTCGTGGTGGAGCCCCATTGCCCGGTGTCCAACCGCTGCTGCAGCGCCTCCACAAGGGCGGCCATCTCCGCATCGGCGTAGTCGCAGTGGCCGGGCCGGTCCACGAAGGCCTGCCGCAGCAGGGACTGGTCCCCGTTCTCCCGCACGCGGTCCGCATAGGTGCGGGCCTGGGTGACGGTGGGGGCGGTGTCCCCGGTCTCATGCAGGGACAGGACGGGGCCGTCGATCTCGCCGGCCGGCGTCGCGTTCCGCTGCATGTAGGCGACCGCCTCCGGATCGGCGGAGATCCGCTCGGCGTCCGCCAGGTTCTCCAGGTCCCGGTCCAGAGAGAGGCCGGCCTGGCGGTACAGGTTCCGCACCAGCTGCTGCTGGTCCGAGCCTTGCAGGGCCTTCGTGTAGTCGACTCCGGTGTTCCAGGAGAAGTTGCCGCCAGCGCGGTCCTCGAGGGGCTGCCGCGGCGAGACCACCCCGAACATGAACGCCTGGTAGAGCTGGTCCTGCTGGGCGGCCCAGTCGCTCGCCGAGGGCTTCTCGTCCTCCGCCTGCGTCCACGTCGGGATCTGCGCCAGGCTCGCGGCGAGCGCGATGCGGGCGCGGCCCTCCGGCGTCGCCTGCGCCGCATCCAGCACCTCACGGAAGGCTGCCTGGCGTTCGGCCTCATCACTGATGTTGACCAGCTGGAGGCGCTCGTCCCCGGGAGCCAGCAGGGTCCGCAGGGCGAAGGTGCCATCCAGGCTGCCGTTGAGCATGGGGATAGCCCCGGCCACGGAACCGCACAGAGGCAAGGCCGCATCGATGACATCCGCATGCTGCTCCAGGGCGGCCACCGAGGTCAGCCCGCCCATGGACGAGCCCCAGGCGATGACGTCCTCGGGCTCCCCCAGCCGGTCACGGACGGCGTCCATCACCAGCGGCTGGTTCTCCAGCAGCCCCTCCACGGCCCATCCGCCCTCGGCCGCGGAAGTCCCCGCGAGCGCATATCCACGGTCCGCGAGCCAGTCAACGAGTCCCTCACTGGGTCCGGCCGATGGGTTGGATCCGCCGCCCCCGTAGCCGGGGTTCCAGATCAGCACGGTGCCGTTCCATCGCTCCGGGGTCATCAGCACGTAGTGCCCGCCGTTCGGCAGGTCTCCGCGGACGGTTTCGGAGGCGCCCGGTCCACTGGCCGTGGACGACGTCGGCCCGGAACCCACCGCTCCCACCGGCCCGGCCAGCGCGGGTGCGGGACCCAGCAGTGACGCGGTGAGCGCGGTGGCCAGGGTGGCGCCGGCGAGAACGCGTCCGCGCGGCTTCCCCGGCGTCTGATCCGTGCGAGTCAGGAAGGTGCGGGCGTGGGGCCGGCGACGGCTGTGGTCGTCATTTCGGTCAGATGAGTTCTGGGGAGGGGCAGTGGACATGTTTCGGGCTCGCCTTCGGTGCAGGAGATACGAGGAATGAGGACCACGAGACGCGCATGGGGTGCCAGAGGTACACAGACTGCATATTTTGTGCCGCTTCAATGACTAACTGCGGCTGGTGACCGCCATCGTCGTCGAGGACATGCGTGGGATGGCTCATACCGTGGCACGCCTCTGCGCGGCTGTCAACGCCTACTCCTCCGAGATTTCCATTGACATCTACAACTGATTCTGGTGTGATACCAAACACGTTCACCCTGCACCTCCTGCCACTCGCATCAATTGGCCACACTTATTCAACCGACCAGACATTTACCTGACCTCCATTGAACGCACGCCTGGCCCACAGCAGAACCACGCCGGAACCACCCCTGACCCCCATCTGGACTTTCCCGAGGAGAGACCATGCGCACCCATCTCAAGACCCTGGGCCTCCTGGCCGCAGCCGCGATCGCCCTGACAGCCTGCGGCGAGAGCCCCAACGCCCGCCCGGCAGACACCACGAGTGATGCCCCCGCCGAACTCGTCTTCGCCGTGGTCCCCACGGACAACAGCGAGGAACTGCTGGCCTCCTTCGAACCGGTGGTCGCGGCCATCGAGGAGGAGACAGGCCTGCCGGTGGAGATCCAGGCCGTCAGCAACAACGCCGGCGTCATCGAGGCCCAGGTCTCTGAGCGCGTGGACATCGCGGTCTACGGAGCGTTCTCCTACTACCTGGCCTCGGACGTGGCGGAGGTCGAGCCGGTGGCGAAGGACCAGCTCTCCCCCGAGCCCGGTTCCGGCTCGGTCAGTTCCCTCGGCGTCACCGCACCCGGCAGCGGCATCAGCTCACTGGAAGACCTCAAAGGCAAGGACGTGTGCTTCACGGACCCGGCCTCCACCACCGGGTACCTGGCCGCTGCGGCCGCCCTGATGGAAGCGGACATCAACCCGGAGGAGGACCTGAACCCCGTCTTTGCCGGCTCCCATGACGTCGCGGTCACCCAGATGATCGCCGGTGACTGCGATGCGGCGTTCGTGGCCGAGACCTTCGTGACGGAGCTCCTGCCGGCCCGCGGAATCATCCAGGACGGGGACACGGAGACGTTCTTCACCTCCGATCCCATCCCGGGTACGCCCATGGTGGTGGGCTCCTGGCTCTCCCAGGACATCAAGGACGGCGTGGCCCGCGCCATGGAGAAGTACGACGCCGTCTCCGCCGTGGAGGCCGGCTTCTGCGAGGAGGGCGCCCAGCGTGAAGCCCCGGCCCCGTGGGGCGAGGACGTGGCCGGCAGCCCCGCCTGCGAGTGGGGCGGCACGGGCGCCTTCGCCTTCGAGCCGGCTACGGACGCCGACTACGATCCGATCCGCGAGATCTGCGAGACCACCCAGGCGGAGGTCTGCCGTGATGACGCTTGAGAAGCCCGCGGCCGAGACCGCGCAACACTCCCCCAGCATCACCCTGGACGGGGTCGTCAAGCGGTTCGGGGATAACACGGTGCTGCACGGGGTGGACCTGCAGATCCACCCCGGCGAGTTCATCGCCCTCGTGGGCCCCTCCGGTGCCGGCAAGTCGACCCTGTTGCGCCTGCTGAACGGCAGCCACTCACCGACCGAGGGCCACGTCCAGGTCCTCGGCCGGGAGCCGGCCCGCTGCAGCCGGCGCGAGCTTCGGCGCCTGCGCACCGAGATCGGCTTCGTGTTCCAGCAGTTCGGCCTGGTCGGCCGGCTGACTGCGCTGGAGAACGTGCTGATGGGTGCCCTGGGCTCCCTGAGCATGCCCCGTTACGGGATCACGACCTACCCGAAGCGGTTGCGCGAACGCGCCGTGGAGAACCTGGAGCGGGTCGGCCTGGTGGACCAGCGCTTCCAGCGGTGTGACACCCTCTCCGGCGGCCAGCAGCAGCGCGTGGCCATCGCCCGCATGCTGATGCAGGACGCCCGGCTAGTGCTCGCGGACGAGCCCGTGGCCTCCCTGGACCCGGCGGCCAGCATCTCCGTGCTGGAGACCCTGAAGAAGCTCAGCGCCGAGGACGGCTTCACCGTGGTGTGCTCCCTGCACCAGGTGGACCTCGCCCTGGAGGTCTCGGACCGAATCGTGGCGGTGCGGGACGGGCAGTTCATCCTGGACAAGCCCACGCACACCACGGACGAGCCGGAGATTCGCGCCATCTACCAAGCCCACCGGGGTGCCTGACATGCCCACCACGCTCATGCCGCCGGGCACCCGGGGCCGGACTCCGGAGCCCGCGCTGGCCCGGCCGCCCCGGGCTCCCGCCGCCACCTGGGTGATCCCGCTGATCCTGGGGGCCGTCACGGTCTTCGGACTGTGGTGGATCGACGTCCGCCCCGCGGCCATCGCCGCCGGCTTCGAGGACATCACCCGGCTGCTGGGCCGGATGTTCCCCGCGACCACAGGCCCCGTGCCGGAACTGGCCGCACTCGTCCTCGAGACCCTGCAGATCGCGATCGCCGGCACCGGCATCGCGGCCCTGGTCTCCATCCCGCTGGCGGCCGGCGCGGCGAACACCTTCACCGGGCCGCGCTGGGTCCAGTGGCTCTGCCGCACGCTGATCGTGGTCAGCCGCGCCGTGCCCTCCCTCGTCTTCGCCATCATCTTCGTGCGCATCTTCGGGCTCGGCCCGGCAGCCGGAGCCCTGGCCATCGCGTTCCACTCCGTGGGCATGATCGGCAAGATGATGACGGATGTCTTCGAGGAGATCTCTGCCGCACCCCGGGAGGCCGTGAACGCCACCGGGGCGAACCGCTTCCAGGTCTTCGTCGCCACCACCTTCACCCAGGCCTTGCCGCAGATGACCTCGTTCGTCCTCTACCGCCTGGACATCAACATCCGCGCGTCCTCCATACTCGGCCTCGTGGGCGCCGGCGGCATCGGCGTGGCCCTGCAGCGCTCCATCGGCAGCCTGGACTACCCGCGCGCCGCCGGGATCATCGCCGTCATCATCGTCCTGCTGCTCGTCCTCGAGCTCATCTCGAACCTGGTGCAGCGCGTCGTGTCCGAGCATGCCGGGGACACCAAACACTCGATGACGTTCCCACCGGGCAAGGAGCTCTCCTCCCCCGGCTGGAACGCACCCCGGGTGGGCCGCAGCGCCGGGCTGCTGGCCGGCGTCGTGCTCTTCATCCTGTCCCTGTCCGCGCTGAGCATCTCCCCGGACCGGCTGGCCCGGGGCTGGGAGAACGCCGTGGCCATGCTCACCGGGTTCGTGCCGCCGGTGTTCACCGCGGAGATCGCCCTGGGCCTCTTCGAGAGCCTCGTGATGGCTTTGACGGCCACCACCTTCGGCGTGCTGATCGGACTGGTCATCGCGGTGTTCTCCACGGATCACCTCGTGAAGGTGCCGTTGCTCGGCTGGGCGCTGCGTGGTGTCATCGTGGTGGTCCGCGGCGTGCCGGACATCGTCTACGCGATCGTGTTCGTGGCCGCCCTGGGGTTGGGACCGTTCGCCGGATTCCTGGCGCTAGCCATCTCCTGCACGGCGCTGGCCTCCAAGTTCTTCACGGATGCGCTGCAGAACATCGACCCGAGCCCCATCCGCGCCCTCGAGGCCGTGGGCGCCGGCCGGCTCCAGGCCTTCGTGTCCGGCGCCTGGCCCCAGTTCGTCCCCTCCTGCATCGGCAACAGCCTGTTCACCGCGGACCTGGCGCTGCGCGAATCGGCGGTCCTCGGGATCGTCGGCGCCGGCGGCATCGGTTTCCTGCTCCACGAATCCGTCACCTCGATCGACTACCAGTCCACCGCCGGGATCCTCATCGGCCTCATCGTCGTGGTGGTCGCGGTCGAGCAAATGGCGCGCTGGGCGCGCAGGAAGGTCATCTGAGATGACAACCCCACACCCCCCGAGCACGACGACGGCCGGCACCGGCCGCTGCCCGTTCACCGGAAACTCAGCTCCCGAGGATTCTGGCGAGGCGCGCCAATCCGAGTGGTCCCCCGACCGGAACGAGACGTTCGGCTCCGCCCACGCCGACTATGCGGCCCTGCGCGAGCAGAACCCGTTCCCCTGGAGCGCGGACTACGGCGGGTTCTGGGCGGCCACCACCTATGAGGACATCCTGGCCATCACCCAGGACGACGAACTGTTCAGCACGGCCAAGCAGAACGTGGTGCCGCACGTCCCCCGGGCGTCCCGACGGCCGCCGCTGCACTTCGATCCGCCGGAGCACACCGACTACCGCACCGCCATCGATCCGGTGTTCCGCCGCTCGGTGGTTACCGAGCATGCCGGCGCCTTCCGGGACAGCGCCCGCCGGCTGGTGGACGGGATGCTGACGGAGTCCTCCCCGGACGGAGTCCGGCATCTGGCGGCCCCCTTCGCCATGGACTGCTTCGCCTCCCTGCTCGGACTGGCCCGGGACCAGACCCGGGAGATCCGCGAGATCGGCGTGCGCTACGGCTTTGCCATCCAGGACATGGACAACTCGGTGATCGAGGAGTGCAGCAAGCGGCTCTATGAGATCGCCCGCGAGATCTACGACCGGCGGCTGGCGGAGGACCCGGACCCGTCCCGGGACCTGGTGGCCGGCCTTCACCGCGCCGCCCTGGACCCGGACACGGCCATCACGGAGACCAGTGCCGTCGCCACCATCCGGCAGCTGATCGTGGCCGGGATGGGAGCACCCCAGGCCGTGCTGGGCAGCTGCATCGCCCACCTGGCCACGGACCTCGATCTCCAGGCGCACTTGAGGGCCCATCCGGAGGACCTGCCCTCGGCGATCGAGGAGATGCTCCGCCTGCATGCGCCGTACCGGGTGTTCGCGCGGACCGCCAAGCGGGACACCGTGATCCACGGTCGGGCGGTGGCCCAGGACGAGCCCATCGCCCTGATCTTCCCCTCCGCCAACCGGGACGAGACCCGCTTCGAGGACCCGGACACCTTCGTCCTGCGGCGCAAGCAGAACTCGCACCTGGCCTTCGGGCGCGGTTCCCACAAGTGCCCGGCCGCTACGATGGGACGACTCGAGTTGCTCATCGCCCTCGAGGAGCTACTCGCCCGGACGGAGACCTTCTCATTGGCAGGGGACATCGTGATGATGAACTGGCTCGAATACGGCCCCCGCTCCGTTCCGCTGACCCTGCGCCCCGCTGACGGGATGCCGTGAGCCCCACGGATCCGAGCCGCGGGAACCTCCCCCGCTACCAATCCGGTGTGGCACCGCAGCGCATGCTCACAGTGCTGCTCGGCGACTACTGGTTCGGCCGCAGCGAACCCCTGCCCTCCAGCGCCCTGGTGGAGCTGCTCGGTGCCCTCGAGATCACGCCCTCCAGCGCCCGGGCCGCCATCCAACGGCTGGCCCAGCGGGGGTTCCTCGTGGCCCACAAGGATGGCCGGCGCACCTCTTACTCCGTCCACGCCGGCAGCCGGAAGACCCAGGCCCAGCGCGTCGAGCGGATCTTCCAGGCGCACCGCGAGCGCCCCTGGGACGGGACGTGGACCATCATCACCTACCGGGTGCCGGAGACCGCGGCCCCCCTGCGCCGGGCCGTGCGGGACACCCTGCGCCAGCTGCGGTTCGGTCACCTCAATGACGGGGTCTGGATCAAGCCGGGCAGCCACGCCGAGGAGGCGTTCGCCCACCTGAAGCAGGGCGACGAACCCGTGCTGACACTCGTGTCCCTGTTCGAGGGGGCCCGGCTGCCGGACTTCGTCTCTCCCCTGGAGCTGAGGCGTGCCTTCGATGCGGACGCCCTGGACGAGGAGTACCTGTCCTTCGCCCTGCGGTGGGAGGCCCGGGCCCGGGACCTCGGAGACCAGTGGCCTACCGGCGTGGAGGCCCTGCGCCTGCGCACGGAGGTCCTCTCCGAATGGCGGCCGCTCGCCCACCAGGACCCCCGGCTTCCCAACGCCCTGCTGCCCGATGAGCCGCCGCTGCGCCGCGCCGCCACGGCGACCGCCCTGTTCTATGACGGCCTGGGGCCCTCCGCGGAGAACGCCGTCCGGAAGATCATCGAACGGCACCAGCCCGAGCTGGCGCCCCTGGTGCTCCACCACACCTTCGCGGCCTCGGACCGGCTGCTCACACCGGATGGTTCACCCTCATTGACCTCCACACCACCACGGGAGCTTTTCTCCTAGCTCGTCGATGCGGTCCGGCGGGGCCGGCTCAACTCCTTCCAACGCCTCCGAGCCGCGGCACGGCCTCGTCGTCGTGGAAGTCCCGGTCCCGCGCGCGGCCGCGGGCCTCGAGCACGCGGAGGGTGGCGGTCGGCAACAAGGTGACGCCGGAGAGGCTCGTCCGCGAGGGCGGAACCATGCGGCGGTGGTCCGGATCGCGTTCGAGCGCGGCCCGGCCGGCCGAGGTGTCGGTACCGTCAGCCGCCAACAGGCTGGGCAGGGTGGAGGCGAAGCGCAGCCGTCCGGCCCCGGTGCTCAGGTACAGCAGCCGGGCTCCCTGCCGGTCCCGGGCCAGCAGCACCTTCTCACGGGGTGCGTCCACGAGGGCCAGGGCGAAGATCCCCTGCAGGTGGTCCACGAAGTGCTCACCCCACCGGTGGTAGGCCGCGAGCACGACCTCAGCGTCCGAACCCGACCGGAACGGGAAGCACTCGTCCAGGTCGTCACGCAGGTCCGGTCCATTGTCCAGCCGACCGTCGAACATCAGGCACCAGCCCAGCCGCTCATCGAGCATGGACTGGGCCGTGGCCCCGGCCTGCTCGCCGGTCTCGGTCGGGCGATGGCCCACCGCCACCCAACCCCAGTCACAGATGCCCGGATCCGCTGGTCCGCCCGCGTCCCTCGCGGCGTCCATGGCCTGGATCATCCTGTCCACACTGGCGGTATCGGCCCACGCCCCGCGGACGGAGACTTCGCCGGCGATGCCCATCGTCACATCCCCCGCAGGCTGGACGACACCATGAGCACGGGCAGTGCGCGTGCCCATGGGAACCGGGCGGGCTCGATGAGACCAGCCGTCCCATGGCAAGAAGCACTAAAGGTGGTGGTCAGTGGAACAGCGTTGGGCACGAAGGCCTCCTCGAGAGTCGTTCGAAGAGTTCGCGGCCGCTGCTTGACCGTTAACACGAATGGGTGATGTTTAGTGTACCAAGGATGTGACCTGGAGCACGTCACATGTGACAGAGGCGCGTGAGCCAGGGCTACGAGGCGGTGCGGTCCAGCTTGGCCAGATCCGCGGCCTCGGTGCGCGTGGTGTGCAACTCGTCGATGCCCGCCAGCGTCTTGTCCTTGGTCTCCTTGGCCGTCAGCGCTGCCACCACGGAGATCAGGCAGGCACCGCTGACCACGAGGGAGACGGCGAGCCAGTTGGTGCCCTGGGCACCGGCCACGGCCGAGGCGAGGACCGGGGTGAGGCCACCGGAGACGGCGAAGCCGATCTGGGTGCCCATGGCCAGGCCGGTGACGCGGACCCGGGTGGGGAACATCTCGGCGTAGAACGAGGGCCAGATGCCGTTCGAGAGCGAGTAGAGACAGCCCGAGAGGATGGCGCCGTAGACGAAGATCAGAGTCCAGTCCCCCGCCGCGACGGCCCCCAGATAGGGGTACATCATCACCGCGGGTCCCACCACGCCGGCGATGAAGACCGGCTTCCGGCCGATCTTGTCTGCCAGCAGTGCGCCCAGCGGGATGGCCGCCAGGGCCACGGCATTGGCCACCACGGCGACCAGCAGCATGGTCGACCGGTCCAGGCCCACCACCGAGGTGGCGAAGGAGAGCGACCAGACCAGGAACACCACGTTGACGGTGTTGATCATGGCCGCGCAGGCGATCCGGAGCACGGCCGTCTTGTGGTACTTGACCATCAGCCTCAGCGGGGTGGCCGGCTTCTCCTCCGGCAGTTGCGCCTTGGCCTTCTCGAAGGCCGGCGGTTCCTCCAGCCGGCGCCGGATCAGCCAGGCGACGACCACCACCACGGCAGAGAGCCAGAACGGGACGCGCCAGCCCCAGGAGAACAACTATTCCTCGGTGAGCAGGGAGGTGAAGGGAATGAACACGGCCGTGGCCAGCAGGGTGCCGAACTGCGTGCCTTGCAGCGTCCAGCTGGTGGTGAAGGCACGATGGTTCTCCTCGGCGTGCTCCAGGGACACCGAGATGGCGCCGGCCTGCTCCCCCGAGGCGGACAGCCCTTGGATGACCCGGCACAGCACCAGCAGGGCCGGTGCCAGGAGCCCGACCTGTTCGTAGGTCGGCAGGCAGCCGACGGCAAAGGTGGCCCCGCCCATCATGAACAGGGTCAGCATGAGCACGAACTTCCGGCCCATCCGGTCCCCGAGCGGCCCCATCACCAGGGCCCCCAGCGGGCGGACCACATAGGCCACGCCCACGGTGCCCAACGACAGCAGGATCGCGATACCCGGAGACGTGCTCTCGGCGAAGAACAGGTGGTTGAGCACCAGCGCCGCGGCGGTGCCATAGACGGCGAAATCATAGTACTCGAGGGCGGAGCCGATCCACGCGGCCAGCGCCGCCTTCTTCGGGGTCTTGCCGTGGGTGGGGGCCGGTGCACCGGCCGTTCCGGCCGCCCCGGATGATGCGGACTGCTCGGACATGACGGGCTCCCTCCGACGGTGGTCCCCCATCGTAGGGCCGGACCCGGCCGGGTGTACCGCGCAGCCGTGCGGCAGGTTCCGGCGCCAGCTCAGCCGGGGGCCTTCAGACCCGCACCTCAACCGCCATGACGACGCCGGCCGGCCCGTTCGGCTGGCTCCGCCCACCGCTCCGCCGCCACCCGGAACACCACAGCCGCAATCAGCACCACGGCTGCCGCGACTCCCGCTGCCACCGCGGTGCCGGTCGATTCCAGCCCGCCGTCCAGGCGGCCCACGGTGATCCAGGAGAGCCCCCAGGCCAGGGCGAGGGCGGGTGCGATCTTCCCGCCGCTGCGCCAGGCGGTGGCCACCCCGATGATCGCAGCGACGGCCAGTACCACCGAGGACAGCAGCGTGACCGGCAGCCCGAAGCCGTCGAAGCCGGCGGCACCCAGCACGGCGGAAGTGTTCGCCACGGTGGCGATGGTGACCCAGCCCAGGTACAGGCCGAAGGTCCCGTCCGTGATCAGGGCATCAGCCCTGCCCTCCGACGCGGTACGGACGAGCAGCATCAGGATGCGGCCGAGCACGGCGAGCAACGCCACGATCACCACCAGGCTCAGGTTCAGCCAGCCGAACTGCACCACCCAGATCCACGCGGCGTTGAGCAGCATCGCGGCCACGGCCCACGGCCGCAGCAGCCGCTGCCGATCGGACCGGCGCTGGGCGGGCAGCAGCTGCCAGATCGAATAGGCGAGCAGTCCCAGGTAGATCACGGACCAGATGCGGAAGGCGCCGGAGGCCGGCGCCAGCGGCGTGGAGTCCTCATTCAGCCACCCACCGGCCGCCTCGGCGATCGGCGTGCCGCCGAGTACCCCGCTGCCGAGGAACGCCCCGGCGGTGGCGACGATCCCGCTGACGAGCACCAGCAACGGAATCGCAAGTCCGGTGGTCCGTGGGGCAGTGGCATCCATGGGTCTCTCCTCGGGTGGCAGGTCAGTCCTCGTGCATGTGATTCGAGCTAACCATTTCGATCATCGAGATAAAAGGCTGGATCGGCCGGGTGACATGGCTCGACGTCACGTATCGGTGCGCGTTCGTGCGGTCAGGCGGGTTAGGTCCGGTGAGAACGGTTGGCTGCGGGATGATGGGGGCATGCGACTGTGGAGTCTCCATCCCCGTTACCTGGACCGCCAAGGACTCACCGGTGGATGGCGCGAGGCACTGCTGGCCCAGGCCGTGCTGGCCGGTCGCACCAAGGGATACCGTTCGCATCCGCAGCTCGTGCGGTTCCGTTCGCACCCGGATCCCGCCGCCGCAGTCGGGGCCTTCCTCCTCGTCACAGCGGAGGAGGCCGCCGAACGCGGCTACAACTTCGACGTGACCCGGATCGACCGGCCCGGCCATCCGGCGTCGGGACTGGCGCACGACGCCGGCCGGGACCTCCCGGTGGACGGAACCTTCTCCGGCGTCCCCCGACTCCCGGTCGCCCAGATCCCGGTGACGGAAGGCCAGGTCGCCTACGAGTGGAAGCACCTCCTGGCCAAGATCGGCCAGCGGACCCCGGAACGGCTGGAAGGCCTGGTCGGCATCAGCGCGCCGCAGGTCCACCCGTTGTTCGAGGTCGTTCCGGGCCACATTGAGTCGTGGGAGCGGCTGGGCTAATCCCCATACTGTTCAATGAGGTTGTGGCGGCTTGCGGCTGTGTCCCAGTGAGTGCGTTGGTCCATGACGCGCCGGAGCCCGGCCCCGCAGGGATCGGACTCCCGTGCGGGTCCACGACTATGGCTTGAGGACGGCCTTGATACAGCCGTCTTGCTTCTTCTGGAACTTCTCGTACATCTCCGGGGCTTCGTCCAACGACGCGGTGTGCGTCTTGAGGTCCAGGACGCCGAGCGGATCCGAGGGGTCATCGACCAGCGGAAGGAGGTCGTCGATCCACCGTTTCACGTTGCACTGGCCCATGCGCAACTGGATCTGCTTGTCGAACATCGTGAGCATCGGCAGGGGGTCCTTCATGCCGCCGTATACGCCGCTGATCGAGATCGTCCCGCCGCGCCGGACGGCCTCGATGGCGGTGTAAAGGGCATCGAGCTTGTCCACCCCGGCCGTCTCCATCGCCTTGCGGCCCAGCGGGGACGGCAGCAGCCCTACGGCCTGGTGGGCTACCCCGGCCACGGGAGAGCCGTGGGCCTCCATCCCGACCGCGTCCACCATGGAGTCCGGGCCGCGGCCGTCGGTGAGGTCCTTCAGCTGCTCGGCCACCTCGCCGGAGGAGTCCAAGGTCTCGATGCCGTGGCGCTCGGCCATGGCCCGCCGCTCGGCGACCGGGTCCACCGCAAGTACCCGGTAGCCCAGGTGGCGGCCGATCCGGGCGGACATCTGGCCGATCGGGCCCAGGCCCAGCACGGCCAGAGAGCCGCCCTGCGGGGGCGCGGCGTACTGCACGGCCTGCCAGGCGGTGGGTACCACGTCGGAGAGGTACAGGTAGCGCTCGTCCTCACCGGTGTTCGGGACCTTGATGGGCCCGTAGTCCGCGTGCGGGACGCGCAGGTACTCGGCCTGCCCACCGGGCACCGAGCCGTAGAGGCGGGAATAGCCCAGGAAGACTGCACCGCTGTTGTACTCCCGGACCTGGGTCGTCTCGCACTGCGACTGCAAGCCTTGCTTGCACATGAAGCAGTGGCCGCAGGAGACGTTGAAGGGAATCACCACGCGGTCCCCGGCCTTGATCTGGGTGACGGCGGAGCCGACCTCCTCCACGATCCCCATGGGCTCGTGGCCGATGATGTCGCCCTTGTCCATGAACGGGGTGAGCACCTCGTACAAGTGAAGGTCCGACCCGCAGATGGCGGTCGAGGTGATCCGCACGATCGCGTCCGTGGGTTGCTGGATGCGGGGATCCGGAACCTCCTCGACGCTCACCGAACGCTTCCCCTGCCATGTCAAAGCCTTCATACGTCCTCCTTCTCAGGGCCGCCGCCCCACCGGGAACGGCAGCCTGCTGATCTATTCGGTCGAACCGACCCTACTACTGGGACTGCCCGATAAACGGTGTGTGGGTCCGGCAGTTTTCGTCAGTTCGTGGTTCTCTCGACCTGTCTGGCGCGGGTGATCGCGAACATGTTGCGCGCTGGCTTGGCCCCTGGTGTGATGTGCTCCTGATCTGACACCACGACCTACCGCTGAGAAGGGGTCGGCTATGCTCGGGGCCAGTGACACGGGGTGCTGGTGCCCACCTGGCGACCAGCTGAGATGAGACCCGTTGAACCTGATCCAGTTCGTACTGGCGAAGGGATGTCCGCCCGGTTGGCGTTGTCTCCGGGCCTGCGCTCCTTCGCCTCGGCCTTGAGGAGCGTCCGTGCAGATCGCAGAGCAGATTGTCCTGGTGACCGGAGGGGGTCGCGGCCTGGGCCGCAGCATCGTCGAGGCCTTCGCCGGTCAGGGGGCGCGGGTTCTCGTCAACTACCACACCAGCCGGCAGGCCGCTGAGGAGCTGGCCTCCCGGTTCGGTTCGGACCGGGCCGTGGCCCTGCCCGCCGATGTCACCGACCCGGGGCAAGTAGCCGCCTTGCTGGCTACGGGACGGGAGCACTTCGGGGCCCCGGTCACGACCGTGGTGAACAGTGCGTTGATGGGTTTCTCTTTCAACGGCGACGCCCGCCCGGGGGTGACGGAGATCGGTTGGGAGGACTTCGCCGCTCAGTTCGCCGGCAGCGTCCGGGGGGCGCTCAACACGATCCAGGCGGCCCTTCCGTACCTGCGGGAGAAGGGCTTCGGGCGGATCATCAACGTCGGCACCAACCTGTTCCAGAACCCCGTGGTGCCCTACCACGACTACACAGCGGCGAAGGCGGCCCTGCTGTCGCTCACCCGCACGACGGCCAAGGACCTGGGACGGCACGGCATCACGGTGAACATGGTCTCCGGGGGACTGTTACGCACCACTGACGCCAGCGCGGCCACTCCCGAGGAGGTCTTCGAGGCGATCGCCGCCGGCACGCCCCTGGGTCGGGTCATCACCCCGGAGGAGTTCGCCGACACCGTCCTGTTCTTCGCCTGCCCCTGGGGCCGGTCGGTCACCGGGCAGAACCTGGTGGTCGACGGCGGACTGGTCATGGATTGAGTGGAGGACCGGCATGACGGCCATGGCCCGCGCCACGTCGCACGTGGGGCTGGTCAGCACCGTCTCGACCACGTTCTCCGAGCCGTTCCTCGCGGCCCGGATGCTGGCGTCACTGGATCACATCAGCGGCGGCCGGGTGGGCTGGAACGTGGTCACGTCCATGTTCGACGCCGAGGCCCGCAATCACGGAATGGAGGCGCTACCCGGCCACGGCCAGCGGTACGAGCGGGCCGCCGAGTTCATCGAGGTGGCGCTACGGCTGTGGGACTCCTGGGACGATGAGGCACTGGTCCAGGAACCAGATGGCATGTACGCAGACCCAGCCCTGGTCCGGCCGATCGACCACGCCGGGGAGCACTTCCGGGTGTCGGGCCCACTGACCGTGCCGCGATCATCCCAGGGCCGCCCGGTGCTGTTCCATGCCGGAGCCTCCGGGCCGGGGCGCGAACTGGCCGCCCGGTACGCCGAAGGCATCTATGCCGTCGCCTACGACCTGTCCGCCGCCCAGAGTGACTATGCGGACCTGAAGAAGCGCATCGGCTCAGCCGGACGGGACCCAGCATCGGTGGCGGTGATGCCCGGACTCGCGACCTATGTCGGCTCCACGGAGGCGGAGGCCGTGGCGAAGCAGTCCCGGGCGGACGCACTGCTGCCCGCGAAGCAGCCCCTGGCCCAGCTGGCACCTTCATCGGGCAGGACTGCACCGGTTGGCAACTGGACGCCCCGGTCCCCGAACTGCCCCGCTCGAGCGGTTCAGCGGTCCACAGGGCCGCTACGCGACGATCCTGCGGATCGTGGAGGTCGAGGCGCCCACGGTGCGGCAGCTGCTGGGCCGTCTCGCGGCCGGCGGAGGGCACTGCACCATGGTCGGCACCCCCGAGCACATCGCCGACCAGATCGAGGAGTGGTTCCGTTGCGGTGCCGCTGACGGGTTCAACCTCATGCCACCGTGGCTACCGAACGACCTGGACGACTTCGTCGACCACGTCGTCCAGGGCTCAGTCGCGGATCAGTCCGCGCAGTTGCCGGGCCGCGACGCCGGGATCGGGGGCCTTGGTGATGGCGCGGACGACGACGATGCGGCTCGCCCCGGCATTGAGGACCTCGGGCAGCCGGTCGACGTCGATGCCACCGATGGCGAACCACGGGGTGCCCGCCGCCGCCGATCCCGCCATGAGCCCGGAAACATCCCGGACAAAACCCCGGCCGGTGGCGGGACGGCCGGGCTTGGTGGGGGTCTCCCACAGCGGTCCGGTGCAGAAGTAATCGACCTCGGGATCCTCGACTGCCGCACGGGCCTGATCGAGATCATGGGGGGAACGTCCGATCAGCACCTCGGAGCCGAGTAGGGACCGTGCCTGGGCGGGGGAGAGATCGTGCTGGCCGATGTGGAAGATGTCGGCGCCGACGTGGGGCGGCCACGTCGGCCCGGTCGTTGACCGCGAACAGTTTCTCGTTTTCGCCCGCCACGTCGGCCAGCAGGTGCAGTGCGGAGATCTCCGCATCGGTGTCCAAGGTCTTGTCCCGCAACTGGATGATGTCGACCCCACCGGCGAACGCGGCCTGCAGGACATCCTCGAGGTCACCCTGTTGCTGGCGGGCGTCGGTGCATAGGTAGAGCCGGGCGTCGGCGAGCCTTTCGGCGCGGGCACGGCGCGAGTTGCGGTCTGCTGGTACGGGGAACGCGGGGGTATGGTGGGTCACACGCTGGTGATAGCCAGCGGGTTCTGCGGGAGCCCCTCGGGGGCTGAGAAGGCTTGAGCGCCGACCGCCACACCTGATGCGGGTCATGCCGCCGGAGGAAAGGACGTGCCGGTGAATTCTGTGCATCCTGGTGTCGGGACTAGAGCGGTCGACGTCGCGGTCGTGGGCGCCGGGCTGGTTGGCTTGGCCACCGCTTGGGAGTTGCGCCGCCGCGGTCGCTCCGTCGCGTTGATCGACCCAGACCCGGGGGCGGGGGCGTCGCGGGCGGCTGCCGGCATGCTGGCTCCGGTCAGCGAAGTCCAGTACCAGCAGGAGTCCTTGTACCCGCTGATGGGCGCTTCGGCTGCCGAATACCCGGGCTTCGCTGCTTCCGTCGAGCAGGCTGCCGGAGCATCCGTGGGGTACCGGGTCACCGAGACCCTGGTCTGCGGAGTCGACTCCTCCGACCGGCAGGCACTGGCTGACCTTCGCCAATTGCAACTGAGCCATGGCATGGCGGTGGAACCACTGACTCTCCGCGCGGCCCGTTCCCTGGAACCGGCCCTGACCCCGCGTCTGTCCGCGGCGTTCCGCATCCCCACCGACCACCAGATCGACCCGCGCCGACTGGTGACCGGGTTGCTGGCGGCCCTGGTCGAGCGAGACGTGACCGGGGTGCTCCTCGCCGGTGACGTGGATGGTGGGCCAGTGCGCCTTCTCCGCGTGCAGGCCAGGGCACTGTTGTGGGACGGGCAGGGCGTGGTCACCGGTGTCGTGCTGACGGACGGTCAGGATGTGGTTGCTGACGAGACGATCCTGGCCCTGGGTATGGGTACCGGTGCACTGGATGGCCTGCCTGACACCTGTCGGTTGCCGCTTCGTCCGGTACATGGAGACATCCTTCGCGCCCGGCTCCCCGCTGGCCCGCAGCGACTGATCGAGCGCACCGTTCGTGGCCTGGTCCACGGTGTGCCGGTCTACCTCGTGCCGCGCGTCGACGGCACGATCGTGATCGGTGCCACGTCTCGCGAGGACGACCTGGGTGGCGTCAGCGCCGGCGGGGTGTTTCGCCTGTTGCGCGACGCCCAGGCCCTCGTGCCGGGCGTTGCCGACCTGGAGCTCAGGGAGGTCATGGCCCGCGCCCGCCCCGGTACCCCCGACGACGCGCCCTACCTCGGCCGCATCCGCACGTCCGACGGCGAACCCGTGCCCGGCCTGGTGGTCTCCACCGGTCATTTCCGCCACGGGGTGCTGCTCACCCCACTGGCCGCTCGCCTTGCCGCCCAGCTGGTCACCGATCAGGCGGGGACCGATCCGGACGCCGACGCCGCGCACCTGATCACTACCGACCCCCACCGCTTCGACCCCTCGGGCCTCGCTCGGCGCACGGTCGCCGCCCAAGCTTCCGCCCCCGAGAACAGGAGGACCTGATGACCGCCATCACCCTCAACGGCACCCCGCATGCCGTGCCCGAGGACACGACCATCGTCGACCTCGTCGCCGAGGCCATCAGCCGGCCCCTGGGCCCCGACGGCCGCCCGCTGGACGGGGGCCGCCTGGGCATGGCCGTGGCCGTGGACGCCGTCGTCCTCCCTCGCAGCCGCTGGTACCGCACGCCCGTCGTCGAGGGCCAGAGCATCGAGATCATCACCGCCGTCCAAGGAGGCTGAAACATGACCACGCCGCACCCGGACCCGCTGCTCCTCGACGGTGCGGAGTTCTCCTCCCGACTGATCATGGGCACCGGGGGTCTGAGCTCCCTGCACACCCTGGAGCAGGCCCTTCTCGCCTCCGGGACCGAGTTGACCACCGTGGCCCTGCGCCGCTACGCCCCCGGCCAGGGGGACACGCTGTTCTCCCTGCTCGAGCGCAACGGCATCCGGATCCTGCCCAACACCGCCGGCTGCTACACCGCCCGCGACGCCCTATTGACCGCCGAATTGGGCCGGGAGGCGCTGGAGACCGACTGGGTCAAACTCGAAGTCATCGCCGACGAGGACACGCTGCTGCCCGACGTCGTCGAACTGCTGGACGCCACCGAGCAGCTGGTGGCCCGCGGCTTCAAGGTCTTCGCCTACACCTCCGACGACCCGGCCGTCGCCCACCGCCTGGAGGACCTCGGCGCCGCCGCCGTCATGCCCTTGGGCGCACCCATCGGCACCGGGCTCGGCATCCTCAACCCGCACAACATCGAGCTCATCACCTCCCGCGCCGACGTGCCCGTGGTCCTCGACGCGGGCATCGGCACCGCCTCCGAGGCCGCCCTGGCCATGGAACTGGGCTGCGACGCCGTGCTGCTGGCCAGCGCGGTGACCCGGGCCCAGGATCCCGTGGCCATGGCCACTGCCATGCGCCACGCCGTGGCCGCCGGACGGCTGGCCGCTGGTGCCGGTCGCATCCCCGCGCGCCGCCACGCCGTGGCCTCCTCACCCATGACCGGATTGGTCGACACCGACGACCCGGAGGACGTGCCGCGCGGAGACTGGGCACCCGTCCGGGAGGGCCGATGAGCTCGCTGCCCCCGCTCGTGGAACCCGGCCCCGAGCTGACCCTGGAGGAGATCGGGCGCTATGCCCGCCACCTGTCCCTTCCCCAGGTCGGGGCCATCGGACAGCGGCGACTCAAGAACGCCCGGGTCCTGGTCATCGGGGCCGGCGGTCTGGGCGCCCCGGCCCTGCAGTATCTGGCCGCCGCCGGGGTCGGAACCCTGGCGATCGTCGACGACGACGTGGTGGCGGTCTCCAACCTGCAACGCCAAGTAATCCACACGGTTGCCGACCTCGGTCGGCCCAAGACGGACTCCGCCGCCGACGCGGTGGCCCGGCTCAACCCCCTGGTGGAGGTGCGGACCCACGCGGTCCGACTCACCGCGGACAATGCCGTGGACCTGGTGGGCCAGTACGACCTGGTACTGGACGGCGCGGACAACTTCACCACCCGGTACCTGGTCAGCGACGCCGCGACGTTGACCGGCCGACCGTGCGTGTGGGGCTCGATCCTGCGCTTCCAGGGGCAGGTCAGCGTCTTCTGGGCCGGGCACGGACCCACCTACCGGGACCTCTACCCCGAGGCTCCACCGCCCGGGAAGGTGCCCAGCTGCGCTGAGGGCGGGGTGGTGGGGGTGCTTCCGGCCACGATCGGCTCCATCATGGCCACCGAGGCCATCAAGCTCATCACCGGCATCGGGGATCCCCTGGTCGGACGGGTCCTGGTGCACGACGCCCTGGAGATGACCTGGCGGGAACTCCGTCTGGACCCGGACCCAGACGCGGTCCCGGTCACAGCTGTGAACGACCTTGACCCCAACTGCGCCGTACCGGGCGATGCCGCGGTCGCCCCGCACGAGACGCTGACCGCCCCCGAGCTGGCGGACCTGCTCGAGCGCCGGAATCGCGGGGAGGCTGCCTTCACCCTGGTGGATGTCCGCGAGGACTGGGAACGCGAGCTGGTGAGCATACCGGGCGCACGGCCCGTTCCGCTGCAGGAGCTGCTCGACCGCCGAGAGGCCGCACTGCCAGCGGAGACCCGCGGCGCCGACCTCGTGCTGCACTGCAAGGCCGGGACCCGCTCCGCCACCGCCCTGGCCACGCTGCGCCCGTACTTCGCAGGGCGGGAGGAGAACCTCCGCCACCTCGAGGGCGGGGTACTGGCCTGGGTGGCGCAGGTCGAACCGGAGAAACCTGCCTACTGAGCCAGCCCGACGCCACGAAGTCCACAGGTCCACCGAATGCAAGCGAGAGGAACACCGCGGATGTCCGTGCCTGAAGACTCCGTACCTTCTGATACCGGCCCGGCAGAGGTCCGACCCACGCCGGCAGAACTGGGTGGGGGGGCAGTGAACTCGTGAGCAGACCACCGGTCGCCCTGACGATCGCCGGCTCGGACCCTTCCGGCGGGGCTGGCATCCAGGCCGATCTCAAGACGTTCTCGGCGCTGGGAGTCTATGGCACCGCCGTGATCACCGCGCTGACTGCCCAGTCCACCCAGGGCGTGACCGGCGTGCACGCCGTCCCCCCGGAGTTCGTCCGCGCCCAGCTCGACACCCTTCTGGCGGACATACCCGTGGACGCCATCAAGATCGGGATGCTCGCCGGCGCCCCGACCGTGCGCACCGTGGCGGACTTCCTGCGCGAGCTGGCCGAAGGACAGGGTCCGGCCGTGGTGCTGGACCCGGTGATGGTCTCCACCAGCGGCTCGCGCCTCCTGGCCGACGACGCCGTGGCTGCCATCCGCGAGATGTTGCCCTACAGCTCTGTCATCACCCCCAACATCCCCGAGGCCGCGGTCCTGCTCGACCAGGCAGAGGCCACCGACATGGAAGGCATGCGCACCCAGGCCCAGGCCCTGCTCGACATCGGCGCCCGGCGGGTGCTCCTGAAGGGCGGGCATCTGGCTGGTGGGCATGCCACCGACCTGTGGCTCGACGCCGACGGAGAGCACCTGTTCACCGGGCCGCGGGTGCCGACGGCCAATACCCACGGCACCGGCTGCTCGCTGTCCTCGGCCATGGCCGCCCTGGTACCGCGCTGCGCGTCATGGCCGCAGACGGTAGACCGGGCAAAGTCTTGGCTGACCGGGGCCCTGCGGGCCGCGGACTCCCTCGAGATCGGCCAGGGCCCCGGACCCGTCCACCACTTCTACGATCTCTGGAAGTCGCCATGATCCAGACCGGCACATGATCCACCAGCGGATCGCCAGTCGGAAGAGGCGATCGTGATCTGATCGAACGGTATTGGGGCTAATCCGCCGGGCCGCATCGTGCGGAAGCCACTGCTCAGACACCACCGGTCGATCGCCTGGGTCCGGCCGATCGCTTCCCAGACACCCGTCGCGTCGTGCCTCGTCCGCCAATCTGCAGGCAGATGTTCAGCGTGGGCGGCGGGGTTGACGGGCAACAGCCAGTGCGTGCACTCAGAACCGTCAGTGGGGCGCATGGCGAACACCCCACCCGAACCGCAGGGCCCACCGTTTCCACGGGGGCACCCGAGACCAATTGAGGGACAGGGTGCGCAGGGCGCGGTGGAAACGGCGGCCGAGCTGGGCCATCCCGCGCAGTGAGCGGGCCGAGACCCCCACCACGATGCGGGGCACGGTGGCCACGATGTGGTGAGGCCCCAACGCGAGGGCCAGGTCCATGTCGTCATGCACTTCCCGCTCCGTGCGGTGCACCCGGCCTCGCACCTCCCGCCAGACCGACCGACGGATGGCCATGTTCGAGCCCCACAGCGGCGCCCGGGCGGTCGCCGCGTAACCGAGGGCGTAGTAGGCCCCCAGGTACACCGCAGCCGCAGGGATGCCGATCAGCCGGGGCAGGTCCACGAAACGACCCCAGCCGGTGACTGCGGCGGCCTCCGGGCGCTGCGCCATGGCCTCGGTGATCTGCTCGACCCAGTCTGGGCGGGGCAGCGAGTCGGCGTCGAGGCGGGCGATGACCGGGGCTTCGGCGGCGTCGTAACCGGTGGCGGCCGCGGCCCAGATGCCGACCGTCGGTTCCACCAGCACGCGCGCCCCGTGGGACGCGGCCACAGCCGCTGTGGTGTCCTCGGAGGCGTTGTCCACCACGATCACCTCGGCCGGCGCCACGGTCTGCTGCGCCAGGGCGCGCAGGCACCGGTCCAGCAGGACGGCGTCGTCTCGGGCGGGGATCACCACACTCACCAACTCCCGCTTCGGAGCTGGTGCTGGTACTGGCACTGAACCGTGCGTCTCGGAACTCAGGGCCACGGCCCGTCCTTCACGAGCCGGTCCAGCAACAGCCCGGCCAGCAGCGCGCCGAGCACCCCGGCGGCCAGGTCACCCATCGTGTCTTCGTAGCCGACTTGGATGGCGGGATCGAGCAGGGTGTGGCCGAACCACTCGCCCACCTCCCAGAGCACGGCCAGCAGGGCGCCCAATCCGGCGGTGAGCAGGGTCTGGCCAACGCGGCCGGCTGAGGGACCCGTCTGCAGCCAGCCGCTACGCAGCAGCGCGGCGGTACCGATGGCGGCCAGGAGGCCGGTGGCCACCACGTGCATGACGAGGTCGAGCCACGGGATCAGCTGGTACGCGTCCAGCAGGGCCGCCCAGGCGGCAGCCAGCAGGATGACGGCGGTTCCGGCTTGGACGGATGCCCGTAGCGGTGCCAGGCGGACCACGGTCTGGCCCATGAGCACCAGGGAGTAGAGGGCCACGGCCACCCCGCTGTCCCACAGTCCCAGGACCAGGCTGAGGAGCGTGAGCAGGGCGGCAGCGTCGGCGATCAAGCGCACGGGCAGGGGTCCGTCCACCCGCAGCGTCCTCACGGCCTCCTGCCACAACCGCGCCGCGCGGCTGGCGTTCGCCTCAGCCGCCACGGGCGATCCAGATCAGCAGCAAGGTCACGAGGAACCCGGTCACCATGTTGAGCCAGAGGAACCGCCGCCAGCCCCGGTTCGCCTCCTCGCACCGCTCATCCGGCAGGGAGCGGAACGGCAGGATGCTGACGAGGTACGGCAGCACCAGCACCCCGGCCAGGGCACCGGGCCACCCGGCCAGCAGCATCACGAGTCCGGCGGCGGCGTAGAGGACCATCGCGGTGCGGACGGCTCCGCGGGCTCCCAGCGCCGTGGCGATGGAGCCGATGCCGGCCTCACGGTCCGCGGTGACATCCTGCGCCGCACCGAAGGCCTGCGAGGCCATGCCCCAGAAGAAGAACGCGACCATGGAGGCCACCACGGCCAGGGTCGGCGGGGCCTCGGCCAGCGCCAGCCCGAAAACCGCGGGGCCCACGAAGTGCGTGGACGAGGTCATGGAGTCCAGCAGTGGCCGTTCCTTCAGCCGGATCCGCGGGGCCGAATATCCCACGACGGCGGCCAGCACCACCGCGAGCACCACGCCGGACACGAGGGTGCCGGCTGCCAGCAGGAACACCACGAAGGGCAGCGAGAGCAGTCCGGCGGACCACAGGGTCAAGCGGTGCCATCGATCGGAGAGGACGATGCCCTCCACCCCGCCCTTGCGCGGGTTGCGCAGGTCGGACTCATAGTCGAACACGTCGTTGATCCCGTACATCAGCAGGTTGTAGGGGAAGAGGAAGAAGAGGATGCCCACGATCAGCTCCACAGTGGAGCCGCCGCCGGCCATCAGGTACGCCGCGGCGAAGGGGTAGGCGGTGTTGACCCAGCTGATCGGGCGGGAGGATCCGAGCAGCTGGCGGGCCGCCTCGGGGGCGGTGGCGCTGACCGTCGTCATGCGTCCACCTCCCGTCCCGCCTCATGCCGACCGGCGTCATTCCGTCCCGGCTCGACCCGGCTCGACCCGTTCCGCATGGCCCCGGACAGCAGGGCGCTGACCGCGGGCAGCAGCAGTCCCGCTGCCACTGGCCAGACCAGGTCCTCGACCGGGGCCAGTCCCACCCGCCAGCCGGTGAGCAACTCCTCGTTGTACCGGAAGAGGTCGGCGGCGATCATCAGGTTGTCGAACACCACGGTCAGCACCACGAGCACGGCGATGGTCAGTGCGGTGGCGGCCCACCACCGCCGCCCCAGTCCGCACCGCCAGGAGGCGTAGGCGGCCACGGCCACCGCGAGCAGCAGGAAGAGCCCGGCGAGCGCAAGGTAGCTCACTTCGTCACCTCCCGACCGGCGGCCGGGCGCGGTACCTGGCGGCCGGCGTCGGGCGCTCGGGTTCCGGTGGATGCGCCACGACTGGCCCGGTGCAGGACGAGGACGATCAGCCCGCGCAGCACCAGGGTGAGGTAGGAGAGGAAGGTGATGAAGGCGATCTCCTCCAGCGGCAGCTCGGGGGCGAGCATGATGCCCGTCATCCCCTCGCTCTGGCCGGCGGCATAGTGCCCGGAGGCGATGGCGGCCAGGTCCCAGGCGAGGAAGAACGCGATACCGATCGCCACGGTGATCACCCCGGCCCGCGGCGCACGCCAGAGCACGAGCCGGAAGCGGTGGTCGAGCAGCGCCATGCAGGCGGTCGAAATGAGCAGGGCAGCGAGGTAGAGGAACGCCGTCATGGCCGCCCCGGGGTGGTCAGCGGGGCGCCGGGCGGTTCGGCAGCAGACCACGGCGCAGCACGCTTCGCGGGGGGCGATTCCGGTTCCGGCAGCGGGCCGGCGGAGTGGTCCCCGCGCAAACGCTTGACCAGGATCTCGGCACTGATCAGGCACATCGGCAGGCCGATGCCGGGGATGGTGCTGGAGCCGGCGTAGTAGAGCCCCTCCACGCGCCGGGAGACATTGCCGGCCCGGAAGAAGGCGCTCTGGGCCAGCGTGTGGGCGGGCCCCAGGATGCCTCCGCGCCAGGCGCCCAGATCCTCGGCGAAGTCGGTGGGTCCCACGGTGCGGCGGACCACGGTCCGTTCGGCCAGGTCCGGGATGCCGGCCCAGCGGGCCACCTGCTCGAGGGCGGCGTCCGCGATCGACTCGATCAGCGGATCACCGTTGCCGTCCACCCCGCCCCGGCCCAGGCCCGGATCGGCGGGCATCGGGATCAGCACGAAGAGGTTCTCGTGCCCCTCCGGGGCCACCCCCGGGTCCGTGGCCGAGGGCTTGCACACGTACACGGACGCGGGATCCGGCACGGTCCCGGCGGCGATCGCGGAGAAGTTGGCCTTCCAGTCACGCGTGAAGAACAGGCTGTGATGCGGCATCTCCGGCAGCGTACCGCGCACCCCCAGCATCACCAGGACACCGCCCGGCCCGCTGGTGCGCCGGCGCCACCATTGTTCGGGGAACGTCTGCAGTGGGCGCGGCAGCAGGGTCGTCTCGGTGTGGTGCAAGTCCGCGGCGGAGACCACGACGCCGGCCGGCAGCTCCCGCTCCTCCCCGTCCCGTCCGCGGACCCGGACGCCGGTGGCGCGGGCCGGCAGGCGGCGGCCGCGACGAGAACCGCCGGAATCGCGTGAACCGCGAGACTCAGGATGGTCTCGTCGGTCACGGCGGTCAGACTCCGTCAGGATGGCCGTGGCGGCGGTGCCGGCATGCAGTCGCACGCCGGACTCGCGGGCCAGCCGGACCATGACGTCCATGAGGTGGCCGAAGCCGCCCTGCGGGTACAGCACCCCTCCGGTCAGGTCCAGGGCGCTCATCAGGTGGTACATCCCGGGAGTGCGGTCCGGCGAGGACCCCAGGAAGACCGCCGGGTAGCCCAGGACCTGACGGATCCGCGGATCCGTGAAGCGGCGGGCCACGAACCGCTCCAAAGACTGCAGCAGCAGCGGGCCGAGCCGGTGGGCCTGACCGGCCACGCCCCGGGACAGGAACGGCCGGATGGAGGTGAAGGAGGTGTACAGGAAACGCTCGATGGCCATGTCGTAGGTGCGCTGCGCCGAGTCGAGGTAGCGCGCCAGGGCCCGGCCGGCCCCCGGTTGGACCGTCTCGAACCGGGCGATGTTGGCGTCCCGGTCCGCGGCGATGTCGAGGGGTTCGGGCCGGCCACCCTCATCACCCTCGGAGCCCCCGGATTCTTCGCTCCCCTCGAAGAAGACCCGGTAGGCGGGATCGAGCTGGCGCAGGTCGAGCTCTGCCTCGGCGGTGGTGCCGAGGAGCCGGAAGAAGTGGTCGAAGACGTCCGGCATCAGATACCAGGACGGCCCCGTGTCGAACCGGAAGCCCTCGTGCTCCCAGCTGCCGGCACGGCCACCGAAGGACTCCCGGGCTTCGACGAGGTCCACGGTGTAGCCCTCGCGGGCCAGCAGGGCGGCGGAGGCGAGCCCGGCGATGCCGCCGCCGATCACCACGACCGTCTCGCCGTCCGGAGGGGGCGCCACGGGGCCGGAGGCGGGCGCCGCCGTCGTTCGGGGGAGGTGTCCGGCGCTCATGCGGCTCGTCCCGTCAGGGCCCGGAGCAGGATGAGGGCCTTCTCGGTATCCGGGACGCGCACCCGCGCCTGGCGGATCTGCGCGGCCGGGGTCTGCCGCAGGCGCCGGGACAGGGCGGCGAACAGTCCGTGGGCGGCCTGGACCGCGCGCCGGCTGCTGGACGGCAAGCGAGGGATGGCCGTGGCGGCCACGGCCAGGTCCGCATCGATGTCATCCAGCAGCGCATCGCGGTGGGCGTCGCTGAAGGTCGCCGGGTCGAGTCCCGGGAAGTAGGTGCGGCCCAACAGGTCATGATCGTCAGCGAGATCGCGGAGGAAGTTCACCTTCTGAAAGGCCGCACCGAGGCTACGGGCGGCCGGGGCGAGGCGTTCGAAGGACCCGGGGTCCCCGGCGGTGAAGACCTTCAGGCACATCAGCCCCACCACTTCCGCCGAACCGTAGACGTACTCGGACAGGCTCTGGCTGTCATGGGAACTCTGGCTCAGGTCCGCTCGCATGGAGGCGAAGAACGGCTGCACGAGCCCGGTGCCGATGCCGCTCCGCCGGGCCACGTTCGCGAATGCGTGCACCACCAGATTGGTGCTGCGAGCGCATTCCAGGGCCTTCATGGTCTCGACTTCCAGTCCGTCCAGTTGAACGGCGCGCAGGGCCGGCGTGAGGACCGGGTCCGGATCGTCCACGATCTCATCGGCCACCCGCACCAGGGCGTAGATGCTGCGCACATCGGAACGGACGGGCTCGGCGAGCAGCCGGGAGGCCCAGCCGAAGGATGTCGAGTACCCGCTGATCACCTCGGCGGCACTGGCCTGGGCCACCCGGTCGTAGCGGCTGGCGGCGGTCGGTGCGTTCATCGGACCCCCGCCCGGGAGGCGTCAGCGAACCGCACGGGTTCTGGACTCGGTGCGGTCGGCGCGTCCGTGCTCCGGCCGGACCGTGGATCATCGAGGGCCAGGACGGCGGTGTCCCGGATGTCGCCGACCAGATCGGTGAGGACTCTCGCCAGCGCGGCCGGAATCGGCTCCTGCGCTGCGGCGGCGAGTGCCTCCTCGAGATGGCGGTCGGCCAGCTCCTGGACGGTGGCCCGGGCGCCGCAGTCCTCGAGCAGGGCACGCGCACGGCCCGCGTCGTGGTGGTCCAGGCCCGGATCCCCGATCAGGCCGCGCAGGTCGGACCAGGCCTCGGTGGTCCGCGCGTGGGCCAGCAAGGCGGTGTGCTTTCCCTCCCGCAGATCGGTCAGGGCGCTCTTGCCGGTGCGGGTCTCGTTGCCGAACACCCCGAGCAGATCATCCAGCAGCTGGAAGCCGATGCCCACCAGCCGGCCCAGACGGGCCAGGGCAGCGGTCACGTCCTCGGGAGCGCCCGCGAGGATGGCCCCGGCCTGGAGCGGGAGCTGGAAGGAGTAGACGGCGGTCTTCTGTTCGGCCACCCGCAGGGCCTCCTCCAGGGTGACCGGGCGCCCGCTCAGGTGCAGACCGAGCCGCACGTCCGCCAGCTCACCGGTCGCGGTGGCGTGCACGGTGTCCTCGAGCAGGTCCAGCAGCTCGTCCACCACGGGAGCCGGCGCCGGGCATCGGGCGACCAGCCTGACCGCGGAGACCAGGGCAAGATCGCCGGCCAGGATCCCGGCGGCCTCACCGTAGTGACGGGCTGTGGGCTGATCCGCGCCCTCGGTCCGCGCGGCGGCGGCAAAGGTTCCGGAGACATTGGGGCGCCCGCGGCGCACATCGTCGCCGTCGATCACGTCGTCATGCACCACGAAGGCCGTGTGCAGCAGTTCCAGGGCGGCGCCCACGCGGGCCACGGACGCGGCCGAGGTTCCACCGAGGGCGTCGTGCGTGGCGACCGTGAGCCCCGGCCGGAACCTCTTGCCGCCGCCGGAGGCCAGGGAGAGGGCCTCCCAGAGATCGCGGTGGTCCTGTCCCAGCCGGGCGGAGCGGTCCAGTCCGGAGGACAACAGCCGGTTGAGCTCCTCCGTGACCCCGTCGGGGGTGTCCTTCATGCCTTCTCCCCCTCGGTCGCGGCCGGATGCGTCCGGTAGGCGAGCACGCCGGGGAGTTGTTCGGCCATCCAGGGGCTCACGGCCCAGGGCGCGGCCCGGACGAGGGCGTCGACCTCGCCCGCCGGGACCCACCGATAGTCCATGACCTCGTCCGGGTTCGGCACGGGTTCGCCGAGGGCCGTCGCCACGTAGACGGGGCAGATCTCGTTCTCGACGATCCCGGAGGCATCCACGGCCCGGTAGCGGAAGTCCGGAAGGGCACAGTGGAGCCACGTGACCTGCAGGCCGAGCTCATGGGCGGCATACCGGTCGATGGTCTGCTCAAACGACTCGTCGAGCCTCGGGTGGCCACAGAACGAATTGGTCCAGACCCCGGGCCAGGCCACCTTCGCGAGGGAACGGCGGGTGAGGAGCAGGTCGCCGTTCGGCCGGAAGACGTAGCAGGAGAACGCCAGATGCAGAGGGGTGTCCGTGGTGTGGACCGTGGCCCGGGGAGCCAGGCCGCGGGCGTTGCGGTGTTCGTCCACGAGCACCACGTGGTCTTCCGGAACGGTGCTCACTGGCTTCTCCCTCATGCGATCACAGATTTCACTCGACAATCTAGCTAGCCTGTCTAGTGACCACGACATTAGCATTGACCACCATGGACAATCCACCGGGACGCGGCGTCTCCTCAACACCCTATTGGTACGAGGACTCCGATCCCACCGTCGGCCTGCTCCACGCCCTGCGCCGCTTCCGGCGAGCCGATCAGCGGATGCGGCGGCGCATGAGTGCTGACATGGAACTCAATGCCACGGACGTCGAGGCGCTGCGCCACATCATCGCCCACCAGGCCGCGGGGGAAGCGGTGACGGCCAGAGGCCTGGCGACCCACCTGGACATCTCGACGGCATCCACCGCCAAACTGCTCAACCGCCTCACCGAGTCCGGCCATGTCCAACGCCATCCGCATCCCGTCGACCGGCGCTCGGTGATCGTGACGGCCACCGACCATGCCCATGCGGAGATCCGTGAGTGGCTGACGGACATGCACCAACGGATGCTGGAGATCGCCCACGGCGTCCCCGAGGAGTCCCGCCAGGTCGTGACGGATTTCCTGGACTCGATGGCCGACTGCTTCGACCCGGAGACCAGAGACGACGCCTCGGTTCGCTCCTTGCCCCGGACTCCGCCAAGCCGTCACTGATCGCCGGGCTGCTCCCCGCTGGACTGGGGAGCGGCCGCGGCCATGATGTTCTTGGCCATCGTCGGGAAGACGAGGGCGTGGAACGGCTGGATGGCCCGCCAGTAGGCCCGGCCCGCCAGTCCGGAGGGGAAGAACACCGCACGCTGGCGCAGACGTGACCCGCCGCCGTCGCGCCCCTCCACGCTGAACTGCAGCCAGGCCCGGCCGCCGGCCCGCATCTCGGCCCGCAGCGTGACCGAGCGACCGGGCTCGATCTTCTCCACGCGCCACCAGTCGACGTGGTCGTTGACGCGCAACCGGCGGGCGTCCCTCCGGCCCCGAGCCAGCCCGTAGCCGCCCATCACCTGGTCCATCAGCCCGCGGATCCGCCACAGCACCGGTGCGGAGTACCAGCCGTTCTGACCGCCGATGGACTCCACCACCTGCCATACCGCCTCGGGTGAGGCGTCGCCGTCGCGCTCCCGGACGTCCGTGAAGACCGTGTTCCCCGCCCAGTCCGGGTCCGAGGGCAGCGGTTCGGCCGGATCGAGCGCCATCGTGGCCAGGACATCGTCATCCCAGGTCTGGTCCACGGTTCCCGTGCGCTGACGCTCGATCGCCCGTCGGCAGGCCTCACGGAAGCCCGTCAGGCCTGCCGGAGGGTCGGGGATCAAGGCAGCGATGTCATGCTCCTCGCTCACGGCGTCCTCCGCCATCGAGGCGGACAGCGGCATGGCGATCGCCCGCGGGATCGGGGTGACGACGCCGATCCAGAACCCGGAGAGCCGCTGGGCCGGGATCGGCAGGGCATAGACCTTGCGGGGAGAGAGCCCGGCCACGTCCGCATACTCCGTCAGCATGGTCGCAAAGGACTGCGCCCGCCCGCAGCCGACGTCGAAGGTCCGGTTGACGGGTTCGTGGAGCGCGCAGGCGTGGGCCAGGTAGTAGAGCACATCCCGGATGGCAATCGGCTCGATGCTGTTGGAAAGCCAGCTGGGTCCGGGCATCACCGGCAGCCGTTCGGCCAGGTGGCGGATCATCTCGAAGGACACCGAACCCGAGCCGATGATCACCCCCGCCTCGAACACCAGCGTGGGGACCTCGCCGGCCAGCAGGATCCGGGAGACCTGTTCGCGGGAGCGCATGTGGTCCGAGAGTTCCTCCAGCGGCTTGTCCGGGTGCAGCCCTCCCAGGAAGACGATCTGGCGGACGCCGGCCTCGGTGGCCGCCTGCGCGACGGTGCGCGCCATCGCCGCCTCACGCTCGATGAAGTCCGGGCCAGAGCCCATGGAGTGCACCAGGTACAGCACCGTGTGCACGTCGTGCATCGCCGCCCGCACTTGATCACCGTCCTGGAGGTCCGCCTGGGCCGTCTCCACCGACCCGGCCCACGGCCGCTGGGTCAGGTTCTCCACATTCCGAGCCGTGGCCCGCACCGTGAAGCCGGAGGCCAGCAGCTCCGGGATCAACCGGCCGCCCACATACCCGGTGGCTCCGGTGACCAGGACGCGGCGGCCATCACCGGCGGGAAGGGACAGCTGCAGCGGCGACAGGGGTTCGGAAGTCATAGGCCCCACCGTACGGCTCACCCCGGGAGCTGGAAACGGTTTCCCGCTGGGAGCTTCCCGTGCATGCGGTCCGGCCAGTCCACACCCCTGTTGTCCCTGGCGCCCTTTATGTTGGACTGGCTCTACCGATCCGACGGTCTGACGACCAGGCGGATCCCCGCAACTGAGGAGGAACCATGGCTGAGCACGATCCCGTGAAGACCCTGTTGGAGAAGACCGAGAAGGCGGGCGTGGCCATGCTGGCCACCACTGATGCCGCTGGGCGGATCGTCAGCCGGCCGATGGCCATCCAGGAGATCGAAGAGGACCACACGATCTGGTTCATCACCCGCATCACCACCCCGAAAGTCGAGGAGGCGAACGCTGATCAGCCGGTCAACGTGACCGTGGCGGAGAAGGGCTTCTGGGCCTCGATCAGCGGCACCGCCACCGTGGTCAGGGACATCGAACGCAAGAAGCGGTACTGGTCCAAGACCACGGAGGCGTTCTTCGGCGAGTCCCAGCCAGAGGACTCGGACATCGTCCTGCTCAAGGTGGACCCGGACACGGGCGAGTACTGGGATTCCCCGGGCCTGCCGGCCACCGCAGTGGAGGTCATCAAGGGCATGGTGAGCAAGGAGCCCGCTCACCCCGGTGAGAACACCACCGTCAACCTCTGATCCCGACGCCGGCCGGTGCCGGGAGCGGTTCCCGGCACCGGCCCGCTCAGCGGCTGCGAACCGTGAAGGTGGAAGAGAACGGGCTGAGGGTACCGGGCAGGTGGCCGGTGTCCAGCGGTTTTCCCGCCGTCAGCTCGCGACGGCTCAGCAGCTCGCCCAACACCAGGGACGAGGTCAGCAACACCACGTTGCGTCCCGGGCACATGCCCGGTCCGCCGCTGAACGGCACCAGCGGCCAGTCGTCGTCATCCCGGTCCCGCATCCACAGGTCGGGACTGAATCGGTGCGCCTCCGGCAGGGTGGCGTCATCGCGGTGGAAGAACGGCGCGAAGATCACTAGGGCGGTTCCGGCTGGAAGGAGCCCATTGCGCCAGCGCGTCTCGGTGGTGGTGTCCCGGAGGATCAGCGGCGTCGTCGGCCACAGCCGCAGCGACTCCAACACGGTGGCCCGCAGGTAGGGCAGGTCCGGCACCTGGGACATGTCCCGCCGGGCCTCATCCGCGGCACCGGGATGGGCCACCAGGAGGGAGAGGGCCCGGAACGTGGCCCAGGCCTCGGCGTCGAAGGCGAACAACCACTGCGGGATCTGCTGGACCGGGTGAGCCTCCGCCGTCGCCGGGGTCCGCGCGACCATCGCGGCCAGGCTCCCCGGCTCCGCCCCGTCCACGTACTCCTGCAGCCGCCCGAGGAACCGCTCCCGCAGCCGGCGGTTCTGGGGCATGAGGTAGGAGAGATTGCCGCGCTCCCGCAACCGGCGGAGGTCATCGGAGACCTGCACATCATCGCGGGCGCTCTCCCCCAGCACGATGCGCCGGACCATCCGCCCCCACATCACCGCGAAACCGTGCCAGTCCAGGGTGCCGGTGAAGTCCGCGTGGCCCAGCAGGGCCTCCACCTCCTCGGTGATGACGGCGCTCATCTGCTCGGCATGGCCGTGGACGGGACGCTCCGTCTCCAGGACCCGCTCGTTGAACGGGCGGCGGGACAGCCGTTGCTGCGGAGAGGAGACCAGCGCGTTCCCCGGCTCGAAGTGGTTCAGCGCCCCCCGCTTCTCCAGCGTGGCGGGCGAGAACGGCTCCGGACTGCCGTTGAGGACCCGGTGCACGTCCTCCGGGTCCAGGAGCAGCGCGATCCTCCGGCCGGGAAGGCGCAACTGCACCGGCCCGGCACCGTGGCGGGACCGCAGGCGCTGCATCTCGGCCACGCCGGCGGCATCCGCGTCGATCCGCTCAGCCAGGCCCACCGCCGTCGGCCTCCGGACGATCGGCCCCTTGAGGACCGGACCGAGCAGCACCCGCGTGAGGACGCGGACCTGGTCCACCGGGCCCAGGCTCGGTACGGCTGCGGCGGGCAGTTGCGGCGTTGCGTCAGGCATGACGCCAGACTTCCACGGCAGTCAGGGCCCCGACAAGGTTGGGCCTAGACCGGTTAGCGATCAGTAACTAGAGTCGGCATCGACCGATTCCCGTGATCCCGATCACACCCGCTGACAGGAGTCCCATGACCACCCAGCTCTCCCTTGACCGCGGCGAGACCAGCACTCCCCTCCTGGAGGAGACCATCGGCGCGAACCTGGCCCGGACCGTCGCCGCCGTCGGCGAGCGCGAAGCGCTGGTGGACGTGCCGAGCGGCCGGCGCTGGACGTACGCGGAGTTCGCGACCGACGTCGACCGCGTGGCCACCGGACTGCTGGGAATGGGCATCAAGACGGGTGACCGGGTGGGGATCTGGGCACCGAACCTGCCCGAATGGACACTGACCCAGTACGCCACCGCGCGGGTGGGCGCGATCCTGGTGAACATCAATCCGGCCTACCGGACGGAGGAGCTGCAGTACGTGCTCAACCAGTCCGGGATCCGCACCGTGGTGGCGGCGAGCTCGTTCAAGACCTCGGACTACGAGGCGATGCTGGCCCAGGTCGGGCCCCACTGCCCGGAGCTGCGGGACGTGGTGATCATCGGCGGCGAGGACTGGAACCGATTGGCCGCCACGGACGCGGACCCGGTCCGCCTGGAGCGGATCGCCGCGCACCTGACCCCGGACGACCCGATCAACATCCAGTACACCTCCGGCACCACGGGCTTCCCCAAGGGCGCCACCCTCTCCCACCGGAACATCCTCAACAACGGCTTCTTCGTCGGCGAGCGCGTGCAGTACACCGAGGCCGACCGGGTCTGCATCCCCGTGCCCTTCTACCACTGCTTCGGCATGGTGATGGGCAACCTGGCGTGCACCACCCACGGAGCGGCCATGATCATCCCCGCGCCGGGATTCGACCCCACGGCCAGCCTGCACGCCGTGGCCACCGAGCGCTGCACCTCCCTGTACGGGGTGCCGACCATGTTCATCGCCGAGCTCGGCCTGGAGGACTTCGCCTCCTACGACCTCTCCACCCTGCGCGCCGGCATCATGGCCGGCTCGCCCTGCCCGGAGCACGTGATGCGCCAGGTGATCGAGCAGATGAACATGCGGGACGTCTCCATCTGTTACGGCATGACAGAGACCTCCCCGGTCTCCCTCCAGACCACCGCGGGGGACAGCCTGGACCAGCGCGTCGGCACCGTGGGGCGCGCGGGGCCCCACCTCGAGGTCCGCGTGGTGGACCCTGTCTCCGATGAGGTGCTGCCGCGGGGGGAGGCCGGCGAGCTGCAGACCCTGGGCTACTCCGTGATGAAGGGCTACTGGAACGATCCGGACAAGACCGCCGAGGCCATCGATGCCGAGGGCTGGATGCACACCGGGGACATCGGCCTGATGGACGCGGACGGCTACGTGCAGATCACCGGCCGGATCAAGGACATGGTGATCCGCGGTGGCGAGAACATCTACCCGCGCGAGATCGAGGAGTTCCTCTACACACACCCGGACATCGTGGACGCCCAGGTGGTCGGGGTGCCGGACGAGAAGTACGGCGAGGAGCTGATGGCCTGGATCCGGGTCCGCGAGGGCGCCCCGGAACCGACCGCCTCCTCCCTGCGCGAGTTCTGCTCCGGGAAGATCGCCCACTACAAGGTGCCCCGCTACGTGCAGGTCATCGAGGAGTTCCCCATGACGGTCACCGGCAAGGTCCGCAAGGTGGACCTGCGCGCCCAGGCGATGGACCTGATGGCGGAGAGCCCCCGCTGACCCGCCCCCCGATGCCATTTTGCGGGCAGAAGTTGCGAGTGTCCTCTTGCCCGCGAGGCCATCGCCCTTCCGGCTCCCGGGTGCCACTCGAAACTACTCGAAGCTACTCTAAATTTTTTAGAGTAGTTTAGAGTGGCTTCATGCATGGCACCCCCGCAAGTCGCATCGCCTCTCTTCCGGAAGACGCCAGACTCAAAGCACTGCTGGAAACTCCTGAAGACCAGTGGTTCGACCGGGAGTCCGCCCGAGTAGCGCCCAAGGACCTCGCTTCATTACTGGTGGCCTTGGCCAACGCAGAGGGTGGAACTGCCGCCATCGGTGTGCACGATGGCGAGTACGACGGGCATCTCCTCACACCGGCCCGGAACAGTGCCCTACGCCACGCGGCCATGGACCACACCAATCCGCCGGTCCGCATGGAGACCGAGGAACTCAGCGTGGGAGATGACCATTCCGTCCTCTTGATACACGTTCGCCCCGGCGACCAGGTCTACGAAACCAGCAAGGGCGATGCCTACCTCCGGGTCGGCGACGAGACTCGCAAACTGGGATTCAACCAACGGCGTGAGTTGGCGTATGACCGAGGCTCAGCGCAGTTCGAGGGAGAAGCAGCGCCAGGGGCAAGCACTCATGACCTGGATTCAGATCAGCTCCAGCGTTACCGCGACGCCATCGGCGCTGGCGCAGACGACCCGACGGCGCTCAGGGCGCGCAGTCTGCTGACGCGCACCGGTGACCTCACGGTGGCAGGTCTCCTGCTGCTGGGTCACTCCCCCCAGCAATACCTACCCCAGGCTCTGGTCCGCGTGATGCGCTTCTCCGAACGGGATCCTGGAACCGGTTCACGGCAGTCTCTCGAGAGTGGCAAAGACCGACGCTTCGAGGGACCCATCCCCACCATCATCGACCAGGCAGCAGAATGCATCTCGCAGTGGTTGCCGAAGCGCCGCGCCCTGGGCGCATCCCGCCGGTTCGAGGACATCCCCTTGCTACCCGACGACGTGTGGCTGGAGGGACTGGTCAATGCCGTGGTCCACCGCTCCTACAGCCTCTCCGGTGACCATATCCGTGTCAGCATCTTTCCCGACCGGATCGAGGTGGAGAGCCCCGGCCGGTTTCCAGGACTTGCCGACCCGACCCACCCCCTGGACATCGCCCGGTATGCGAGGAATCCACGCATTGCCCGCGTGTGTTCGGATCTGGGAATCACTCTGGAGCGCGGCGAGGGAATCCGCCGCATGTTCGAGGAGATGCGTGGGCTGGGCCTCGTCGACCCGCTGTACGAACAGACCGGCGGAAGTGTTCGCCTGACACTGGTGGCCACGTCCCGGCTCGATCCGGAGCTGGAGAGCCAGCTGCCCGCCGGAGCCGACGACCTGGTCCGGATGCTTCGACAGCACGGCGGTGCCATCGGCACGGGGGAGATCGTGGAAGAGTCCGGGCGGTCCAGGCCATGGGTCCGGACCGTACTTGAAACCCTGCGGGAGGCCGGGGTGGTTGCCTGGGAGGGCAAGTCCCCCAAGGATCCGCGGGCAACGTGGCGCCTGGTCGATTGATACTCGCACCGCTGGCATGAAACTACTCGAAGCTACTCTAAAAAATTTAGAGTAGCTTCGAGTAGTTTCATGTAGCTCATCTGTCTTACTGCGTCTGCCCCGACTGACAGACTGTGCACATGTCCTCGCTCGTCCGGGCCCTGACGGTCCAGCGCCTCCTGCGGGAGGACTCCACCCTGCGCATGCTCCGGATGGACACCCTCCCCGTGCTGTCCGGGATCCTCGACGAGCACCTGGGCGCCCCCAACGCGAGGATCCCCACCCAGGACCTGCATGAGGCCGTCGACGCGGAGCTGGACTCACTGCGCACCCACCTCGACCTCTCAGACCGCACGGCCAAGGCCTACTGCGACGACTGGCGCCAGGCCGGACTGCTCCTGCGCCGTCCTGCCTCGGACGCCCGCGCCGAGACCTATGAACTCACCCCCGAGGCCCGCCACGGACTGCGGATCATCGGGGAACTCATCGCGCCGCGGGCCTCCGCCACCGAGTCTCGGCTGGTCTCGCTGACCGGCGCCCTGCACCAGCTGGCCATCGCCACGGACCCGGACGTGGGTTCCCGGCTGGAGGCGCTGCAGGCCGAGCGAGATGCCCTGGATGAACGCATCCGCCGGGTCCGGTCCGGGGAGACCGACGTGCTGGATTCCCGCCGTGCCCTGGAACGGGTGGGGGACATCCTGGCTCAGGCCGAGGACCTTCCCACCGACTTCGCCCGCGTCCGCGCCCGCTTCGAGGAGCTCAACCATGAGTTGCGGGTCAACATCCTGACCGGCGATGACCTGCCCGGCGGCGTGCTGGACGAGGTCTTCCGCGGCGTGGACCTGATCGAGTCCTCGGATGAGGGCCAGACCTTCGCGGCCTTCTCCCGGCTGGTGCGGGACCCGGAGATCTCGGAGTCCTTCGAGGCGGACCTGCGCGCCATCCTGGACCGGGACTTCGCCCGCAGCCTGTCCCCGTCCTCCCGCACCGCGCTGCGCGGGCTCGTCCGCACCCTCAAGGACGGCTCTCGGACGGTGCAGGACTCCCTGGCCGAGTTTGCCCGCGGGCTGCGCCGCTACGTCCTGTCCCTCGAGTACCAGCGGGACCGGCAGCTGCGCCTGACGCTGCAGGACGCCCTCGCCGCGGCTGTCCCGGCCCTGGCCTCCACGCGCCCCTACCACCCCTCCGGCCTGGCCTTGGAGATGACCGGCATGCAGTTGGCCTCGGTCGGCGAGGTGACCCTCCATGACCCCTCGGAGTACGATGCTGGCCCGGTCCTGGATGACGCGCCCGTGGCGGTCGTGGACGTGGAGACGCTGCGGGCCATCGCCCGGCAGACCGAGATCGACTTCGCCGAGCTCGAGGACCATATCCACGCCGTCCTGACGGGGGTCACCGCCGAGCGGCTGTCCGCCGGGGTCTCCGTGGCGGAGGTCCTGGAGGCCTTCCCCGCGAGCCAGGGCGTGGCCAGCGTGGTCGGCCTGCTCTCCCTGGCTGCCCGCCACGGCACCGTGGATGCCGGCCACACCGACCTGGTCAGCTGGGACGGCGAGGACGGCCGCCCGCGCCACGCCCGCGTGGTGCGCCACGCCTTCACCGGAAGGATCAGATCCTGATGACCGAGAATCTCCCAGAATTCACAGCCTCCCTCGAGGCCGCCGATGGCGCGGAGGCCTCCGGGACCGCGGAGGGCCCTGACACGGCCGAGGGTGCCACGGCACCGGACCCGTCCCGCCCGATCCTGTGGTCCGCGGACACCGGCACGCTGGGCGAGGGGTCCCGGCGCGCCCTGCTGGACCTGCTCAGAGGCCCCTACCTCTCCGGCCGGCGCAAGCCCCAGTTGTGGCAGGCCCTGGTAGCTGACGAGGACGCACTCCGTTCCCGGCTGCACGACCTGTTCCTGGAACTGGTGATCGACCATTCCGAGGAGTTCGCGTTCACGCGCAAGGTGACCACGGAGGAACTCCAGGTCCCGGCGGCCCTGCGCAGCGAGGCCCTGACCTTCCTGGACACCGCCATGCTGCTGGTGTTGCGTCAGCAGCTGCTGATGGCCGCCGGCGAGCGGCGGGTGATCGCCGGCCAGACGGAGGTCTTCGAGCAGCTCTCCGTCTACCGCCAGGGCGACGAGTCCACGTGGGTCCGCCGGCTGAACAGCTCCTGGACCAAGATGCTCAACAAGTTCAACGTCCTGCATACCGTGGACGACGGCCGGGCGGAGATCTCCCCGGTGCTGAAGATGATGGTGGACCACGACCAAGCGCGCGCCTTCGCCGAGCTCTACCGGACCCTGGTCCCGGCCGGCACCGACGAACCGGACGATCCGGACACCAACGAGCCCGATGCCGAGGAGACTCCATGACCGCGCAGCAGACGCTGGACTTCGGCCTGGGCGCCACCGCCGCCTCCTCGGCCCAGTGGCGCCTGGCAGAGGTGCAGCTGGCCAACTGGGGCACCCTGGACGGCAGTATCTACCGACTGCCCGTGGCCCGGAAGGGGCACCTCATCACCGGCCCCTCCGGCTCCGGGAAGTCCTCCATCCTGGACGCGATCGCCGCCGTGCTCACCCCGGACCAGTGGCTACGCTTCAACCAGGCCGCCCAGGGCGGCTCCGGGAGGGTGCCCACGCGCAATCTCATGTCCTACCTGCGCGGAGCCTGGACCCGCACGCAGGATGAGTCCGAGGACCGGGTAGTCTCCGCCTACCTGCGTCCCCGGGCCACATGGAGCGGCATCATCCTGCGCTACGAGTCCGGGACCGGCAAGACGGTATCCCTGTGCCGGCTGTTCTTCCTCCGCGGCACCGCCACCACCCGGGCGGATATGCGAGACCTGTGTCTGCTGGAGCACTCGGCCGTGGACCTGTCCGAGCTGCAACCCTTCGTGGCCCAGGGCATCCAGACCCGCAAGGTCCAATCGGCCTGGCCGAACGCCGTGGTCACCACGAACACCGCGCACGGGCCCTTCTACGCGCGCCTGCGCTCCGTGTTCGGCATCCGGGACGCCGCCGCCCTGCAGCTGCTGCACCGGACCCAGTCCGCCAAGGGTCTGGACTCCCTGGACCAGCTCTTCCGCCACCACATGCTCGAACGCCCGGCGACCTTCGCCATGGCTGAGAAGGCCGTGGAGGAGTTCGGCGCCCTGCGCACCGCCTACGAACGCGTGGTGGACCTGCGGCGTCAGCGGGACCACCTCGAGGGGCTGCGCATCGCGGCCACCGACTATGAAGCAGCCCAGTCACAGGCCGACCGGCTGCGGGACCTCCAAGATGCCGTGCACCCGTACCAGCGGATCCGTCAGCTCGAGTTGATCCAGGACGAGCTCCACCAGCTGCACGAATCCCTCCACGGGCTACGGGCCGCCCACGAGCAGGCCGAGGCCGTCCATGCGCAGGCACGCCAGGCGCACACGGACGCGCAGCTGACCCTGCATCAGGTCGGCGGCTCCCGTGTCACGGACCTGCAGCGCCAGCGCGAGGAGCTGCGGGCCCGCCGCACGGAGGTACGCGACCGTTGGGACACGCTGCGGTCCCGCCTGGAGCGCGCCGGGATCGGCACGGCCCCGACGACGGCGGGCGAGTTCGCCGAGCTCCTCACCGAGATCGAGAAGGACCTCAAGGCCCCGGCGGCGGACCTCGGGCCCACCCACGAGCAGAACCGGGCCGCGTTCGAGTCCCAGGACCGGCTGCGCCGAATCGACGCGGACATCGCCGCCCTGCGCCGCGGATCCAGCGCGGTCCCGGCCCCGCTACTGGGTGTCCGGGAACGGCTGGCGGAGCAGCTCGGGGTGCCCACCTCCGCCCTGCCGTTCGCCGCGGAACTCCTCGAGGTGGAGGCCAGCCAGGAGCAGTGGACGGGGGCGATCGAGCGGGTCCTATCCCCGCTGTCCCTGACCCTGCTGGTCCCGGCCCGGCTCCTGCGCCAGGCCCGGAGCTGGATCGACGGTCACCACCTGGGTCTGCGGCTGCGCTACGAGGAGGTCACCGGCATCACCGAGGCCGTCCGCCCGGCCCGCTCGGAGGCATCGCTGGTCCACAAGATAGCCGTCCGTCCGGGCGAGTTCCACGACTGGCTCCAGTCCCGACTGTCCTCCCGGTTCGACTACGCCTGCGTGGAGACCGCCGCCGAGCTGGATGACCACCTCCGCGCCGTCACCCTCGCCGGTCAGGTGAAGTCCTCGGCGACCAGTTACGAGAAGAACGACCGGCACCGCCTCGACGACCGCTCCCGCTGGGTACTCGGAGACCCGGCGGCCAAGCTCGAGGCCCTGCTGGAGTCCCGGCACCTGGTGGAGGCCGAGCACCGGGAGGCGAGCGCCGCCGTCGAGCAGGCCCAGCGGGCCGCGAACCACGAGCGCGACCGGCGCACGGCCCTGCAGTCCGTGCGGGAGACCCCCTGGAAGGACGTGGACCACTGGGCGGTCTCCCGGGCAACCGAGGCGGTCGAGGCCCAGTTACGGCAGCTCACCGAGGGGGACATCGGCCTGCAGGCGGCCACCGACCGTGCGCGGGCCGCCGCGTCCGAGGAGGACGAGGCGCAGACGGCAGCGCAACAGGCCCGGCTGGACCTGGACCGGGCCGAGACGGACGAGGCCCGGCTGGGCGCGGAGCGGGACGAGCTACTGGCGCTGGGCGCAAGGACTGAGACGGTGCCCGAGCCGCTCGCCGTCGAGCTGGCCACCCGCTTCCGGAAGGTGCGGCGCAAGCTGACACGGGTGTCCCTGCCGGAGACCACGCAAACGGTCCTGCGGGACATCGGCCGGGAGCTGGACGCCACGCGGTCGGCCTCGGACCGGGCGGCCACGCGCTGCACCATGCTGACCACCGAGTTCTCCCAGCTCTGGCCCTCCGTGGCGGCGGACGCCACACCGGGGGTGGAGGACCGAGGCTCCTACCTGCAGATCCTGGACCGGATCATCGGCCAGGGGCTGCCCGAACACGAGTCCCGGTTCCAGCAGCTGCTGCACGAGCGTTCGTCCACCCTGATCGGGGAACTCTCCAGCGAGATCCGCTCGGCACCCGGAGAGATCGAGAACCGGGTGGAACCGATCAACACGTCCCTCGCCCGCTCGCCCTTCGACGAGGGCCGTTTCCTGCGGCTGCGGGTCAAGACCCGGCGCTCGGAGACGGTGCGGGCCTTCATGGCGGACCTGGCCGCCGTCGCCGAGCATTCCTGGTCCGAGGAAGACCTGGTGGCAGCGGAGACCCGGTACCGTCGCCTGGCCGCGATCATGGACCGCTTCGCCTCCTCCGAGCATGCCGACCGGACGTGGCGTCAGGCCTGCCTGGACACCCGCGAGCACGTCACGTTCCTGGCGGACGAGGTCGATGTCCACGGCACGGCCCACGCCACGTACGACTCGGGTGCGGCCATGTCCGGCGGCCAGCAGCAGAAGCTTGTGATCTTCTGCCTGGCGGCGGCGCTGCGCTACCAGCTGGCGTCCCCGGATGATCCGCTGCCGGCCTACGGGACCGTGATCCTGGACGAGGCCTTCGACAAGGCTGATGTGCGCTACACCCGGATGGCCATGGACGTGTTCGTGGAGTTCGGCTTCCAGATGGTGCTGGCCACCCCGCAGAAGCTGCTGCAGACCATCGAGCCCTACGTCGGCGGAATCACCACCGTGGAGAATTCGAGCCGGCGCCTCACCCGGCTGGCCGATGTCACCTGGGAGCCCGGGGGCCGCGTTGGTCCTGGAGGCGCCGGGGGACCGGCGTGAGCGCGGTCCCCATGGTCGCCCCCGAGGCGGCCCGCTCCGAGGCACGACGTCGGCTCCTCGCCTCCCACCGGCGGTGGACCCTGGACGGGTGGTCGCCGCCGGTCTGGACCCTGCCCCTGCGCCCGCCGACCGAGCGCCAGGTCCTGACCGACCCCGCGGCCGCCGAGGCCTGGGCCCGCGGCTGGTCCGGGCGGTCCCTGCCGGCGGGCATCAGTCTGGACTGGGAGGACCGGACCTGGCGCAGCGTCGGCACCCAACGGGTTCCCGTGCGGCTGGTGGCGCAGTCACCGGAAGACCTGGCCGGATTCGCCGGTGGCCCGGCGATGGCGGAGGCCGTGAGATTCGCCGAGCGGGTGGCACGGATCCGCACCGAGTTCCCGGCCGCCGTCGGGCACGGCCCGTTGGCCCGCTACTCGGGTGGCTCTGAGGTTCCAGCAGATTCTGGGGATCCCGGCGATCCCCGGCACGAGAGGCTCAACGCCGCCCTCCGCCGCCATGCGGAGCGTCTCACCGGACTACCGGACGAGGAGTTCGACCGGATGCTGGGTGTGCTCGCGTGGCTCGCCCGGCATCCGGTCGCCGGGCTCCGGCCGCGGCAGCTGCCCATCCGCGGCGTGGACTCCAAGTGGTTCTCCGCTCATCGGACCGTGCTGACGGCCCTGCACGGGGCGTTGGCGTCCGTGGCCGTGGACCTCGGAGTGGTCGATGCCGACCCGCGCGTCCGGCTGCGGGTGCTGGACCCGTCGATGCGACCGGCCGGGCTGGAGGACCTCGAGCTACCCGTGGCGGAGGCCGTCACCCTGGACGGGGCGCTGGGCAGGGCATTGGAGCGGGTGCTGATCGTGGAGAACAAGGAGACGCTGCTGTGCCTGCCGGAGGCCCTCGGCGTGGTGGCCATCTGGGGGCGGGGATTCGACACGGCGGCCGCGGTGCTGCCGTGGTTGGCCGGCGTGCCGATCACCTACTGGGGTGATCTGGACTCGCAGGGATTCGCCATCCTGCACCGGTACCGCTCACACCTGCCACAGATCGAGAGCGTGCTGATGGATGAGGCCACCCTGGAGAACTTCGCGGACCTCTGGGTGCCCGAGCCGAAGCCGTTCCGTGGCACCCTGGCCACCCTCACCCCGGCCGAGTCCCGGACGGTGGAGCGACTGCGCGCTGAAGGCGACGTGCGATTGGAGCAGGAACGGGTCTCGTGGCCTTACGCGCTGGCCCGGCTGGCCGCCCACCTGCGACTGCCAGTCGATGGTTGACCCGAAACGCCTAGATTGACGGTCAAACAGCGAATCCGTCGACCTACAGATCCGGAAAGGGACGCATGTCAGAGGAGATGATCCACCACGCGCGGGACGGCTTTCCGCTCGCGGTCCAGACCGGTGGCCCGGCGGAGGCAGAAGAGGCAGAGGAGGAAGTGCCGGCGCTGCTGTTGCTGCCCGGCCAGTCGAACTCGCACCACTGGTGGGACCGCGTCCGCGGGGGCTTCGAGGAGGCGTTCCGGACCGTGACGTTTGACTACCGCGGTACCGGGAACAGCCGCGGCGAGCTGGGCGCGTGGACCACCGAGGGATTCGCCGACGACGCCGCTGAGGTCCTGGACCACCTCGGCATCCGCACCGCTGCCGTGTTCGGCACCTCCATGGGCGGCCGGGTGGCCCAGATGCTCGCTGCGAACCACCCCGAGCGCGTCTCGGACCTGGTGCTGGGCTGCACCTCCCCCGGCGGGAAGCATGCCCACGAGCGCAAGCGGGAGACCCGGCAGTGGCTGGCCCGGGGCGCCCACGAGGAGCAGCAGGCCAAGCTGCACGAGCTCTTCTACACTCCCGACTGGCCCGGACGGCCCGAGGACAGCACCCTGCTCGGCGATCCGACCATGAGTCCCCGAGAGCAGGTGGGCCACCGCCGGGCGAGCGACCGCCATGATGCCTGGGACGCCCTGCCCTCGATCACCGCTCCCACGCTGGTCCTGCACGGCACCGAGGACCTCATGGTCCCGGCCGAGAACGCCGCCCTGATCGCCCAGCGGATCCCCGGCGCCCGGCTGCGCCTCTACCCGGGCGGCCGGCACGGGTTCTTCGAGGAGTTCGCCGAGCAGGTGGTGCCGGAGGTCGTGGGGTTCCTGGCCGACGTCGGCCCCTCCGGCTCCTGAGACCGCCGCAACGCCGCGAACCAGCGCCCATATCGTCACCCTCTGAATCCAGAGGCTTTAAGTATTTTTGCGTTCAAGAACGCGGGGCTAGGCTGACCCCAATCCCGCCGGCGTGAGCCACGGCATACTCGGCGGGCGGTCGGCACAGTGAAGGAGTCCTGCGGATGTTCATCGCCCCCACGGAGGTGGTCCTCGCCACCACTGCTGACGAGCTGCAGGCGGCCCGCACGCAGGCCGGCTCGTGGCGCTCCAAGGAAATGGGCATCCCGGACCGGTACCTCTCTTATGCCGCGTTGGAGGACCTGGCGGCGGCCGCGGAGTCCGTGCAGGATGCCGGTTTCGCGCGGGCCGTGATGGCCGTCCAGTCCGCCCGTGCCGGCGACTTCGCCCCGATCCCGAACATCAACTCCGCCGTGGAACTCTTCCGCGAGTTCCTCAAGGATGGGCTGATCGACGGCTGGCTCTACGTCCAGGAGCCGGACGGCTACCTGCACCCCTACCTGGTGATGGACATCGGGCTGGACCACGGTGACCGCACCCGTCCGCCGCGCATCAAGATCACGATGGAAGCGGACAACCCCACGGTCAAGCGCCCCTCCCGGGCACCGCGGCTGCTGCAGTTCGACGAAACCGAGCTGGTGGGCAAGACGCCCTCGGACGTGCTGACCGCGCATCGGGCGTTCAAGGAGACGGAGCAGCTGCGGGCGGAGTACCAGGAACGCCGCGACGCGTTCCAGGACATCATCGACCACGACTTCGGCCAGCAGTTCGTGTTCACCGGACGTGCCATGCGCACCGAGGACTACCGCTCGGCCCACGAACGCGCCCACCGCAAGGTCGTCCACGACGTGGCCCCGGACGAACGGGCACCCCTGCGGATGGTGGCCTCCTCCGCCCTCTTCGACGAGCAGGAGACCGGTGCCGTCCCCGTGGTCACCGCCGTCCGTGTGTTCGACCTCGCCGCCCAGGACTACCTGGACGTCAACACCGCTGATCTCACCCGCTACGAGTACAACCCGGGGCTCCGGGACAAGCTGGTGCTGCCGGAGGACCAGCGCGAGCTGCTGGACATCCTCACCTCGGACATCTCCGTGTTCACCGGGGACATCATCGAGGGCAAGTCCGCCGGCAACGTGATCCTGGCCCGTGGCCGGCCCGGCGTCGGCAAGACGCTCACCGCCGAGGTGTACGCCGAGGTGATCGGCCGCCCGCTGTACTCCATCCACACCGGCTCGCTGGGCATCACCGCGGAGCTGGTGCGCAAGAACCTCGAGGAGATCTTCGTCCAGGCCAAGCGCTGGGACGCCGTGCTGCTGCTGGACGAGGCCGACGTCTTCGTGCTCGAGCGCGGGTTCGAACTGCACCAGAACGCGATCGTGGCCGAGTTCCTGCGCACCCTCGAGTACTACGACGGGCTGCTGTTCCTCACCACGAACCGGATCGACGAGGTGGACGGGGCCATCCTGGCCCGCTGCGCCGCCGTCATCGACTACCGCGCCCCCGAGCCGGACGCCGCCCGACAGATCTGGCAGACCTTCGCCACCGGCCACCAAGTCACCCTGGCCGAGGACCTGCTGGACCAGCTCGTGGACGGCTTCCCGGACATCACGCCCCGGGACATCAAGATGCTGCTGCGACTCGGCCTGCGCATGGCCGCCCACCGGCGCGCCCCACTGGACCTGGACGTCTTCGCCGCCGCCGCCCGCTTCCGTGGGCTGCAGTACATCCCGACCAGTCCATAAACGACACCACCACACATCCGCACATCCGCACATCCGCACAGGACGAAAGTGAGCAGGAACCATGACCCAGGACAGCTACAACGAGGAGACCGTCGCCCGCGCCGCCGATTCCGGGGCCAACGCCTCGGCACGGTTCCGCGAGCGCATGGACGCCCAGTCCGCCGGCGGCGTGGTGGACACGGAGCGCGTCAACCACCTGGCCTCCCGCGCCGTGAAGGCCCTCAATGACATCGTGCTCGAGGAGAAGGTCAGCTACGAGGAGTACAACGCCTTCAAGGCCTGGCTGATCCGCGTGGGTGAGGACGGCGAGTGGCCGCTGTTCCTGGACGTCTGGCTGGAGCACTCCGTCGAGGAGGTCGCCAACGAGCACCGCGAGGGCTCCAAGGGCACCATCGAGGGCCCCTACTACCTGGAGGACTCCCCCGAGGTCCCCTGGAACGGCACCATCCCGATGCGTGAGGACGAGCCGGGCACCCCGTTCACCTTCACCGGGCAGGTCCGCGCCGTGGACGGCTCCCCGCTGGCCGGCGCCAAGCTGGAGCTGTGGCATGCGGATGACCTGGGCTTCTACTCCCAGTTCGCCCCCGGCCTGCCCGAATGGAACCTGCGCGCCACCTGGACCGCCAACGAGGACGGCCACTTCGAGATCCACACCGTCCGCCCCGCGCCGTACCAGATCCCCACCGATGGCGCCTGCGGCCAGCTCATCGAGGCCGCCGGCTGGCACGCCTGGCGGCCTGCGCATATGCACTTCAAGGTGCATGCCCCGGGACACCACAAGCTGACCGCGCAGCTCTACTTCCCGGGCGACGAGCACCTGGCGGACGACATCGCCTCGGCCGTGAAGCCCGAACTGATGCTGAACCCCCAGCCGAACCCGGACGGCGAGGGCGAGATCACCCACTACGACTTCGTCCTCGACCCGGAGCAGTGATCCGTCACTAACCCGTCTGCACCATCCCCCCTCCGTTTTGCGGGCAGAGATATGGGGTACGACGCGTACCCCATATCTCTGCCCGCAAAACGCATGCGGTGGGCTGACCTGCCAACCAGCTCACCTACTAACAAGCTCGCCCACCAACAAGCCCGCCGATCAGCTCGCCAACTAACAAGCTCACCAACCAGCTCACCAACCAGCTAGCGAGCAGGCGTGTGAGCCTGCCGGCGAGCTAGCTCCGCTCCGCCCGCAACTCCCGCTTGAGCAGCTTGCCCGACTGATTGCGCGGCAGCTCGGCCACGAAGTCCACGCGCTTGGGCACCTTGAAGTCCGCGATCTTCGACTTCACGTGGGCACGCACGGTCTCGGCGGTCAGCTCCGCGCCCTCCTTGAGCACGACGACGGCCGTCACCGCCTCGATCCAGCGCTCGTCCGGCAGCCCCACCACGGCGACTTCCGCGACCTGCTCCAGCTCATAGATGCAGTCCTCCACCTCCCGCGGGGCCACGAGCACGCCGCCGGTGTTGATCACGTCCTTGATGCGGTCCACGATCTGCAGGTAGCCCTGCTCGTCCTGGGTGGCCTGGTCGCCGGACCGGAACCAGCCGTCGTCGAACGCCTCGGCGGTGGCCTCGGGCTTGTTCCAGTACCCGCTCATCAGCTGCGGTGACCGGTACTGCACCTCCCCGGGCTCACCCGGCTGCGCCAACGCGCCCTCCGCCGTGATGAGCCGGGCCTCGACGAACAGCACGGGCCGACCGCAGGAGGCGGGCCGCGCGTGGTGCTCCTCGGGGCGGAGTACCGTGCACAGCGGGGCCATCTCGGACTGGCCGAAGCAGTTGTAGAAGCCGAGCTTCGGGAACCGTTCACGCAGCCGCTGCAGCACGGTCACCGGCATGATCGAGGCGCCGTACTGCGCCTTGGTCAGCGAGGACAGATCGCGGGTATCCAGGTCCGGGTGGTTGCTCAGCGGCACCCATACGGTGGGCGCGAGGAAGAGCGAGCCGATGCGCTCGGCCTCCACGAACCGCAGGACCTCCGGGACATCCGGCTTCGGCAGTAGCCGGACGGTCGCACCGAGGGCCAGATACGGCATGAGGAACACGTGCATCGCCGCGGAGTGGTAGAGCGGCATGCACACCAGCGGCCGGTCCTCCTCCGTCAGGTCGAGGGCGACGATGGTGGACACGTACTCGGAGATCAGCGCCTGGTGGGACATCATCGCGCCCTTGGGGGCCGACGTCGTGCCGGAGGTGTACAGCAACTGGGCCAGGTCGGCATCGCCGATGGGCAGGTCCAGCGGGGTGTCCGGCGCCGACTCGTCCAGCGCCGTGGTCAGCAGCGCCGTGGTCAGCAGCACCCCGTCCGGTGCGCCGACCGCGGCACCGTCCGCGCCGCCGTCGTTCCCACCGCGCCCTTCCACCGGGAAGAAGGGCCAGAGCTGCCCGACGCCGGCCGCGCGCCCCTGGTCCCGGATCTCACCGATGCGCGGCATCAGCGCGGGGTCCGCCACGAGCAGTGCGGCACCGGAGTCCTCGAGGAGGTAGGCCAGCTCCTCGCCCTTGAGTGCGAAGTTGACCGGCACGTGCACGTATCCGGCGGTGGCGCAGGCGAGGAACAGGATCGCGTAGGCATCCGAGTTCAGCCCGTAGGCGGCCACTCGGGACCCCTCGGGCAGGTCGGTGTCCCGCAGGCGGTGCGCCACCCGGTGCACGGCCCGCTCCAGCTCGGCGTAGGTCCACTCGCGGTCTTCGAACCGCAGCGCCGTGTTCTTCCCGTTGCGGGAGGCGGTCCGCGCGAGCAGGGTGCCCAGGGTGTTGGCCCCGGCCCGAGCGATGGTCTGGTGGGCTGTTGCGGTCTCCGTGGTCATGGTCAGAGCCTCTCGATGATGGTGACGTTGGCCTGGCCGCCGCCCTCGCACATGGTCTGGAGGCCGTAGCGGCCGCCGGTGCGCTCGAGCTCGTGCAGCAGCGAGGTCATCAGGCGGGCACCGGTGGCGCCGATCGGGTGCCCCAGGGCGATCGCCCCGCCGTTGACGTTGACCTTCTCCGGATCCGCGCCGGTCTCCTGCAGCCAGGCGAGCACGACGGCGGCGAACGCCTCGTTGATCTCCACCAGGTCGATCTCGTCCAGGGTGAGGCCCGACTTCTCCAGGGCGTACTGCGTCGCGGGGATCGGCGCGGAGAGCATCATCACGGGGTCCGCGCCGCGCGCGGACAGGTGGTGGATGCGGGCCCGGGGCGTGAGGTTGAACCGTTCCACCGCGGCCGGTGAGGCGATCAGGAGGGCCGCGGCGCCGTCGGACATCTGGGACGCCGAAGCCGCCGTGTGCGCCCCACCAGGGAGGATGGGGTCCAGGGAGCGGATCTTGTCCAGGTCCGGCTGGCGCGGGCCCTCGTCCTGGGTCACCGACTCAGCACCCGGGACCGGGATGATCTCGCGCTCGAAGTGGCCGGCGGCCCGGGCGGCCAGGGCACGCTGCTGCGAGGTGACGGCGAACTCCTCGAGCTGGTCCCGGGTGAAGCCCCACCGCTCGACCATCATCTCCACGCCGCGGAACTGGGAGATTTCCTGGTCGCCGTAGCGCTCGGCCCAGGACGCCGAGCCGGTGAAGGGGTCCTCGAAGCCGAACTCGCGCGCGGCCTTGTTCGAGTAGGACAGCGGGACAGCAGACATCGACTGCACGCCCCCGGCGATGATCAGGTCACTCGTGCCGGACATGACGGCCTGCGCCGCGTAGTGGATGGCCTGCTGACCCGAGCCGCACTGGCGCTCCACCGTGGTGCCCGGGACCGACTCGGAACCACCCGCGGCCAGCCAGGCGCTGCGGGCGATGTCCATGGCCTGCGGGCCCACCTGGTCGATGCAGCCCAGGATCACCTCGTCATAGAGCTCCGTGTCCACCCCGGCCCGGCTGATGATCTCGCGGATCGGAGCCGCCGCCAGGTCCAGCGGGTGGACGTGCGCCAGCCCCTTGCCGCGGCGTCCCACGGGCGTGCGGACGGCATCGACGATGTAGGCCTCGGTCATGGTGGTCCTCTCGGAAGAAGGGGCATCGATGCCAGGGGCACGATGGGGAGATTGCCATACTCCCTAGTAGCATTCCCCAGCCGCCGTCCTGTTGTCCAGGTCACTCCACGGTGGCGCCGCCGGCGCTAGGATGGCTGACCGGGACGCCGGACACCACGGTGGACCTGCGGATGGGACGGCCCATTCCGGCTTGTTGCGACGGGGACGACCCCTTCAGGACAGGACCCGAACCGCCATGGCCAGTGCACCGGCATCTTCCACCACCTCCCGCGACCCCTCCCCCGTGCGATCCACCCTCACCCCCGCCGCCCTCGTCCGCCTCGGCATCGGCTGGGGGACCTTCCTCGCGCTGACCCTCTCCGGCCCGCTGCTGGAACCGCCTCTCCCCGCGCCCCTGCTGATCGCCGCCCTGGCGGTGATCGTCGGGGTCATCCTGCTCTGCTCCTTCGGGGTGGTGCACGAGGCCGAACACCTCGCCCGGCGCCTCGGCGACCCCTACGGGACCCTCGTGCTGACCCTCTCGATCGTGCTGATCGAGGTGGTGCTGATCGCCGCCGTGATGCTGGGCCCCGGCGAGCATGCCACCATCGCCCGCGACTCGGTCATGGCCGTCTCCATGATCATCCTCAACGCGGTGATCGGGCTGTCCCTCCTCGTCGGCGGGCTGCGCCACGGCGGCCTGCAGCACAACCGCACCGGCGCCTCCGCCTACCTCGCCCTCCTGGTCCCGCTGGCGGCGATGGCGCTGGCGCTGCCCGCGGTGATCGGCCGCGACGGCGCGTACACCCCGGGCCAGGAGATCCCGATCATCGTCCTCACCCTGGCCCTGTACGTGTTCTTCCTGGTCCGCCAGATGGGGCCCCAGGCCGCGGATTTCCGCGAGGTCGACGCCGGCCCAGCGGCCACCACGGGCCCGGTAGCGGGCGCTGCCGGGGCTGGCACCACCGTCTCGACATCGGCCCCGGCCGGGCCCACCGCCACGGCTCCTGCCGTCACCAGCATCCGGGAGACCCTGACGCGGCACCGTGGCGAGATCACCGCCCGGGTGGCCCTGCTGGTGGCGACCGTGCTGCCCATCGTGCTGCTCTCCCATGACATGGCCGCACTGCTGGACGACGGCCTGGGGCGCCTCGGGGCGCCCGTGGCCCTGAGCGGGGTGCTGATCGCCATGATCGTGTTCCTGCCCGAGGCCATCACCTCGGTGCGCGCCGCCCTGGGCGGCGAGATCCAGCGGGTCAGCAACCTCTGCCACGGCGCCCTGGTCTCCACGGTCGGGCTCACCATTCCCGCGGTGCTGGTCATCGGCCTGCTCACCGGACAGGACGTCGTGCTGGCCGAGTCGCCGGCCAACCTGCTCCTGCTGGGCGTGACACTGTTGCTGTCCGTGACCACGCTGGCGGCCCGGAAGGTGACCGCCCTGCACGGGGCCGCCCACCTCGTGGTGTTCGCGGTCTACGGCATCGCGCTGTTCTCCTGAGCCGGCTGAGGCTGGCCATTGCCGTTGCCTGCGCGTGCGAGCAGTTCTCCGGTGGGCACCGTCCTGGATACCCTGTCACCCATGTCCACCACCCCTGCCCTGCGCGGCCTGGCCCAGGTCAACATCCCGGCCGACGACGTCGCCGCAGCCCGCGACTGGTACGCCCAGGCCACCGGCGTCCAGCCCTATTTCCAGCAGCCGGATGCCGAGACTCCGGCGTACGTGGAGTTCCGCCTCGGCGATCACCAGAACGAACTCGGGATCATCGACCGCCGCTACCTCCCATCCCCGGAGGCCCGCGAAGGCGGCGGGGTGATCGTCCGCTGGCATGTGGACGATCTCGACGCGACGCTCAATCACCTGACCGGGATCGGAGCTACCGAATACGAGCCCGTCACCCCACGCGGCGAGGGCTTCGTGACGGCCTCCGTGCTGGATCCCTTCGGCAATATCCTCGGGCTGATCCACAGCCCGCACTACCTCGAGCACCTCTGACGGTCCTGCAATCCGGCCGATGACCTTGGCCAGGGGAAATCCCGGCGATCGTGAGGTTTCGCCGTCATGATGACCGCGAAACGTCACGATCAGCGGGAAAAGTCTGCAGGCCCGGGGCGAAAGTCTGCACCATACGAAAAGACCCCGGAAGCCGTGAGGCTTCCGGGGTCTGACTGCGGAGGATGGGGGATTTGAACCCCCGAGGGCGTTAACCCAACACGCGTTCCAGGCGTGCGCCATAGGCCGCTAGGCGAATCCTCCTGAGGTGCCCAAGTTCCGGATACGCGTGGCAACCGACTCAAGAGCAGGATTCATCGTACCTGACCGAAGGCCTCGGGGACCAATCGGCTCATTCCGCGCCGGCCACACCGGGTTCCACGTCCCGCACGATGGCCAGGGCGAAGCCGTCCCAACCCTTGCCACTGACGGTTTGCAGGGCCGTGCCGTCCAGCCGCGGATCCTCCCCCTGGCGCTGGAGGTAGTCGCGGATCCCGGCCACGTCGGCGGCGTCGGCACCGGTGCCGGAATCGTCCAGCACGCGCCCTCCCCGCACCACGTTGTCCCCGATGATCACGGTCCCCGGCCGGGAGAGCTGCAGCGCGGCCTCGAGGTAGTTGGCGTTGTTGGCCTTGTCCGCATCGATGAAGACCACGTCGAAGGGCCCGGCGCCGGACTCGATGAGCTCCTGCACGGTCTCCAGTGCGGCCCCGACCCGGATGTCCACCCGCTCCCCCAGTCCGGCGGCATCCAGGTTCCGCCGCGCCACCTCGGCATGGCGGGGTTCGTATTCCAGCGTGGTCACCGTGCCCTGAGGACCGACGGCGGCCGCGAACCACTGCGTCGAATACCCACCGAGGGTGCCGAACTCCAACACCGAGCGGGCACCCGCCAGCTCGGTGAGGAGACCCATGAGCTTGCCCTGCCCGGCTGGCACCTCGATAGGCCGCAGGCCGGCGGCATGGGACGCCTCGCGCGTGCACTCATGGGCCGCGTCCGGGCGGATGGCCGTCGCCACGAGGTAGTCGTCAACGGCGGCCCAGTGTTCGATCGAGGTCATGCCCCCAGCGTAGGCGCGGCCCGCCCGGATGGGGGCGGGCCGTCGAACGCTGGCCCGTGAATCAGCGAACCGCGGTGGCCCCACGCTTCCAGCGGCGGGCGCGGATGAAGGAGCGGACACCCAGCACCACATAGACCACGAGCAGCACGAAGGTCACGGTGCTGGCGATGACGGCGGCTGGCCGCTCAGCCTCTCCGGCGAACAGCGCCCCCAGCTGCAGGACGTTCATGGACGTGCCCAGGATGCCCAGCAGGGCCAGCACCAAGCCGGCATGGACGCCGATCTTCGGGCTCTTCAACCCGATCAGTCCGCCGCAGAGGATCAGTACGCCCAGGATGGTCGGGATGAGCGCCGTCCAGCTCGTGGCCCCGGACATGAAGTAGGCGATCACCCCGACGATGATGAGCAGCACGCCGACCCCGATGGTGATCCCGGGCATGGCACTGGGAGGTCCTGCAGCGGGCGAAGCGGTGCTGGCGGGAGAGGTTCCGGCGGATCGGCGGGTGGCATCAGGGGACATGGCGGCATTCTCCTTGGAGTCGGCTTGTTATCGGCTGGTCATCGGTACTGCCCTACACGTTCTTCTACACATCGTAGAAGAAATCTTGCGGAGTGGCCCAACGCCCCTCCGGTGGTACGATGGACGACGGCCCCTCACGTGGTGTCATCTCGCTGAACTCCCCCAGGACCGGAAGGTAGCAAGGGTAAGTGGGCTCTGGCAGGTGCGTGGGGGGTCTTTAATTTCCCCTGACCACTTCCCCTGACAGCCCGACAGCCCGACAGTCCGGAGGTCCCGTGCCCGCAGGCCGCTACGCCCCCAGCCCGTCCGGCACCCTGCACCTGGGCAACCTGCGCACCGCCATCCTGGCCTGGCTCTTCGCCCGCCATACGGGCCGGGAGTTCCTGCTGCGCATCGAGGACCTGGACCGGGTCCGTTCCGGGGCAGAGGCCGGTCAGTTGGCTGATCTGGCGGCGATCGGCATCACGTGGGATGCCCCAGCCGTCCGCCAGTCCGAGCGCCTGGCCCGCTACGAGGACACCCTCGCCACCCTGGCCGCCCCCGCCACCGGCAGCAGCACCGGCGGGCTCCTGTACGAGTGCTTCTGCTCCCGAAAGGACATCGCCGAGGCCACGAGCGCGCCCCATCTGCCGCCGGCCACACACCACACCGCATCACCCGACGAGGGACCGGTCCGCCGAGAATCGAGCAGGGAGGACACGCCCAGTACGCACGCCACGCCCTCGGCATGTCCTCCCCACTCGATGCAGCAGGACCCGCCACGGCACCAGAACCGGCACCCCTCCCTCGTCCTGCCGCCCGGGTTCTATCCCGGGACCTGCCGGAACCTCACGGAGTCAGAACGCGAGCGCCGCCGCGCCACCCGGCCCGCCGCCCTGCGGATCAATGCCGCCCGTGCCGCCGGCCTGCCGGACGGCCAGGCACCGGTCCACCGCGTGACGGACCGGTTCAGCGGGACGGTGGAGGCCGCCGTCGACGACTTCGTGGTGCGCCGCAATGACGGTGCCTACGCCTACAACCTGGCGGTGGTGGTGGATGACCTGGCCCAGGGCGTGGACCAGGTGGTCCGCGGCGACGACCTGCTCTCCTCCACGCCGCGGCAGGACTGGCTGGCCCGGCTGCTGACCGCACGCACCGGGCAGCAGCCACCGGCCACCGAATACGTCCACGTGCCGCTCGTGGTCAATGCGGACGGCCAGCGGCTGGCCAAGCGGGACGGCGCCGTCACCCTGGCGGATCTGGCGGCCCTCGAGACGCCCGACGGCGGCTGGTCGCCCGAGCGCGTCCGGGACCTGTTGCTGGACTCCCTCGGCGTGCCTGCCGGCCCCCTGGACCGGGCGCTGAGCCACTTCGATCCGGACGCGGTTCCGCGCTCGCCCTGGACACCACCGCTGCCCTCGTCCTCACCTCCTCCACAGACCCCCACCGGCCCTGCGGGGACCCCCGAAGAGAAGCTAAGGTTCCATAGGTGACTACCGCCCTGTACCGCCGCTACCGTCCCGACTCCTTCGAGGACATCATTGGCCAGGAGCACGTCACCGTGCCGCTGATGACCGCCCTGTCGAAGGACCGGGTCAACCACGCCTACCTCTTCTCCGGTCCGCGCGGCTGCGGCAAGACGACCTCGGCCCGCGTCCTTGCGCGCTGCCTGAACTGCGCCGAGGGACCCACCGGCCACCCGTGCGGGGAGTGCGATTCCTGCCAGGAACTGGCCACCGGCGGCTCCGGCGCCCTGGACGTCATCGAGATCGACGCGGCCTCGCACGGCGGCGTGGACGATGCCCGCGACCTGCGCGAACGCGCCACCTTCGCCCCCGTGCGGGACCGCTACAAGATCTTCATCATCGACGAGGCCCACATGGTCACCTCGGCGGGCTTCAACGCGTTGCTGAAGATCGTGGAGGAGCCACCGCCCCACATCAAGTTCATCTTCGCCACCACCGAGCCGGACAAGGTGATCGGGACCATCCGCTCCCGCACGCACCACTACCCGTTCCGCCTGGTGCCGCCGGAGCCGCTCATGGAGTACCTCGAGCGGCTCTGCGTGCAGGAGAACATGGAGGTGGAGCCGGGCGTGCTGTCCCTGGTGGTCCGCTCCGGCGGCGGCTCCGTGCGGGACACCCTGTCCGTGCTCGACCAGCTCATGGCCGGGGCCGCCCAGGGTGCCATCGGCTATGACCTGGCCGTGAACCTGCTCGGCTACACCCCGGACGCCCTGCTGGACGACGTGGTCGATGCCGTGGCCGCCGCCGACTCCCAGACCGTCTTCCGCGTGGTGGACCGCGTGGTGCAGTCCGGCCAGGACCCCCGCCGATTCGTGGAGGACCTGCTGGAGCGCTTCCGGGACCTCATCATCGTCAAGGCCATGCCGGACTCGGCGTCGGCCGTGCTGCACGGCATGCCCGAGGACCAGGTCCGCCGCCTCGAGGCGCAGTCCGCGCAGCTCGGGCACGGCGAGATCTCCCGTGCCGCGGACATCACCAACCAGGCGCTCACCGAGATGGTCGGCGCCACCAGCCCGCGGTTGCACCTCGAGCTGCTGATGGCCCGGCTGATGCTGCCCACCACGGACGCCACCGAGCGCGGCCTCGCCGCCCGCCTGGACCGGATCGAACGGCGGCTCGCCTACGGCGGTGCCCCGGACGTCCCTGAAGCACCCGCAACGCACGACGCCGGCCCCGCCGCTCCCGGTCGCCCCGCACCGTCCGCGCCGGTCACCTCGGGCGCCCCCCGGGCTGTGTCCGAGGGACCGAACGCCGGCTACTCCCCCGACGGGCACCAGCACGCTTCGCAGGGCGCTCCGGTCGGCGGGGCTGGCGCCTCGGGCCTGTCCGGCGCGGCCTTGGCCCGGGCCGCGATGAAGCGTGGCGAGTCGGCCGACCAACCGGACCGGCCGGAGCCGACACCTGCCCCGGCCGCAGGCGAGTCCACCGGGTCTCCCGCCACCCCCGAGTCCAGGTCTGATGCCGAGGCAGCGGCCGCCGAGATGCCGGCCGCAGCACCGGCCCGTCCCGCCGGGGCCCCGTCACCCGACTGGGGCGGCGGCTGGGGCTTCGCCCCGGAACCGGAGCAGTCTGAGCCGCAGCCCAGCCCGGCCCGCCAGCCGGACCCGGTGCAGCAACCGTCCCAGCCGGAGCCGACGCCACAGCAGCGCGCGACACCGTCCTCGGCGCCCGTCCGCACCGCGCCACCGGCAGCAGAGTCTGTGCCGGCAGCAGAATCCACTCCGGCAGCACCGCCGGCCACTTCTCCCACGCACGGCGGTTCCACCTCACAGGTGGAGATGATCCGCCGGGCGTGGCCGGAGATCCTCGGCTACCTGGAGGAGCACTCACGGCTCATCTGGATGCTGGTCTCGCAGAACGCCTCGGTGGCGGGCTTCGACGGCCAGCTGCTGACCATCGGTTTCTCCGGCGACGGCCCCCGGGACACCGTCCAGCGGCGCGGCGGAGACCAGGTCATCTCCGAGGCGGTCCACTCAGTCCTCGGGATCCAGCCGCAGCTCGACCTCATCACCGGAGGGTCCGCGCCCGCGGGTGGTTCCAGCCCAAAAGCTGAGGGCCGCCCCGCACTGGCGGCCCCGCAGCCGGACACACCGCGACCCAGTTCCGCACCCGCAGCTCCCGCCTCTGCCGCGGTGTCCGCCACCGGGCCTTCCGGCGAGCCCTCACCGGCTCCGGCCGCGGTAACCGCCAGCGAACCGTCCGCCGGTCCGGTCGCGCAGGACGTGGCCTCGACCTCATCCGTGGGAGCCGAGGGAGCCGAGGGAGCCGAGGGAGCCGAGGGAGCCGAGGGAGCCGAGGGAGCCGAGGGAGCCGAAACGGAGGCTGCGCCCGGCCCCATGACCAGCCCCGGCACCAGCAATCCTGTCGGTGCACAGGCGGCCACCGCTGCTGGTCCGGAGACGGATGCGCGTGCGGATGCCCGCACCGCGGATTCCCCCGACTCCCTCGACTCCGCCGACTCCGCCGACGATGAGAGCTCCCGCGACCCCGTCGAGGAAGCCGCCACCGGACCGGCGCACCCCGCCGAACCGGAGGACTTGGCCGCCGACGACGTTCCGGTCTCCGACTGGGACGGCTCCGGTGGCCCGTACCCGTACGACGATGTTCCGCCGCCACCCTATGACGACGAGCCCGAGCCGGAGGACGACGGCGGCTACGCACGCCAGTGGGGCGAAGATCCCACGCCGGCCCCAGCTCCCACCTCGGCTCCGGCTCTGACGCCGGCTCCTGCCCCGGTGCGGGCGCCAGCTTCGGAACCCGCGACGGGTGGCATCCCGCGTCCCGAGCCCGACGCGAGCCCGATCCCCCGGCCTGAGCCCGGGCCCGGTGCCGCGCCTGCTCCTGCGGCCGACCCCGTGGCCGGCATGGACTCCTCCCTCCGCCCGGCACCCACCGCTGCTCCGATCCCCCGGCCGGAGCCCGGCTTCGGCGGCATCCCGTCGTTCGCCAAGCCGGAGGCCGAGATGATGGCCGCGCGTGAGGCCACGCCGGCCAGCGCACCTGCACCCGCGGCGGAGACCCCTCACCATCGGCGGTCCAGCCGCTTCCAGCAGATGATGGAGGAGTACAACCAGTCCCAGGGCGGTGCATCCGCTGCGGGAACCGCGGGGGGAGGCGCCCGCCAGCCCGGGGCACCCGGGGCGACGGGGCCGGCGTCGGGAACTTCCGACGGCGGCGGCGGTGCGGCCGGAAACGGGGCACCGGGGTCCGTAAACTGGAGCGACGAGGTTCCCAGCGAGGACGACATCACCATTGAGGAATCCGGCATCGCCGGGCGCAAGGTGGTCGAGCGGCTGCTGGGCGGCCGCTTCATCGAGGAGCGCATGCTGGACGGGAGTCCCCTGTCCTGACGCGTCCTGATCAGACGCTCCTGGCCCCGCAGGAACCCTCCCCTCCGGCCCACCGGCCGGTCCAGCAACGCAGAAAGTGGTCGGTAGCGTGTACGAAGGTGCGGTCCAGGACCTGATTGACGAGCTCGGACGGCTGCCCGGCATCGGGCCGAAGTCAGCCCAGCGCATCGCCTTCCACGTCCTGGAGGCCGAAGCGGAGGACATGATGCGGCTGGCCGATGCGATCCGCACGGTCAAGGACAAGGTCAAGCACTGCAGCATCTGCTTCAACGTCTCCGAACAGGAGACCTGCTCCATCTGCCGTGACGAGCGGCGGGACCGGGCCCAAATCTGCGTGGTGGAGGAGTCCAAGGACGTCATGGCGATCGAACGGACTCGCACCTTCCGCGGCCGGTACCACGTGCTCGGCGGCTCCATCAATCCGATCGCGGGCATCGGCCCGGACCAGTTGCACATCCGCGAGCTGCTGACCCGCTTGCAGAACGCCGAGATCGAGGAGGTCATCCTCGCGACCGATCCGAACCTCGAGGGCGAGGCGACCGCCACCTACCTGGCCCGGATGCTCGGCTCGACGGGCCTGAAGGTCACCCGCCTGGCCTCCGGACTGCCGGTGGGCGGAGACCTCGAGTACGCCGATGAGGTCACCCTCGGGCGTGCCTTCGAGGGCCGGCGCAACGTCACCGGCTGACGCCGGGCTATCGAGCGGGCACAGCCCACCCTGGGGTGGTGCCTGGCGCTCTCGCCCGGGCAGCGGTCAGGGCAGGCGGTTGAAGGAGAAGTGCGAGCCGTCGGCCTCGCCGGAGACCGTGCTGAAGGGCTCGTTCAGGCGTCCGAGCAGGCGATCCACCGTCTGCCGGAAATGCCCTTCGAGCGTCTCCGCTGCGGCCTGGCCGTCGCCGTCCGAGAGCTGGCGCAGCAACGAGCGGTGCACGTCGAGGATGTCCGTCCGCACCACATAGCCATCCGCGTGCGAGAGCGCTGCGACGCGCGTCTGGATGATCAGTGTGGAGGCGAAGGACATCAGCCGCAGGTTGCCGGTGGCCTCGACCAGCCCGTAGTGCAGGTCCAGGTCCGCGTCCCCGATCCGGCGGGCATCGGAGCCGTCCTCGAGCGCCGAGATCAGTGCGTCCAGCAGACCCTCGGCCGAGGCGATGTGCTGCCGGCGCTCCTCGGGAGCCACAGCGGCGATCTGGCGCACCGCGGCGCCCTCGATCGCGAGGCGTGCCTGGTAGAGGTCCTCCACCTGATCCGCACCCACCGTCACCACGCGCAGGCCCGCTCCAGGTCGCGCCACCAGCAGGCCCTCCTGGACCAGTCGCTGTGCCGATTCCCGCAGGGGACCACGGCTGACCCCGAGCTGGGAGGCCACCTCGGCCTCGCGGACGGAGGACCCCGGCATCAAGGTGCCCCCGTAGATCGCGTTGCGCAGTTCCACGGCGATCAAATCGACCGTCGAGGGACGGCGCACCGTGTTGACCAGAGGCCTGGTGACCGGTCCATTCCGGCGTGCGGAGCCCCGGTCCTGGGTCTGGTTCATGTGGCGGTTCCTTTCGACGCAAACACGATCATTCCATGCGACGGACCCTGATCATTCCACGCGAATCGTTACATTGTCGACATTCTTCAGGTCGACGATCTGATGGTGGCCCCGTTCACATTCTGCTAACGTCGGCCGCAGGTTGCCAGCGCTTTTCGTGGCGCCGGCCACAGTGTGGGGACGATCCCCGACCCTCGTGTGGCCGCCTCCGCGCATCGCCCAGACCACGACGCACCGCACCCAAGCACCGTCACGATTCGCACCACCGGCTCTCCCGCCGGCAGCCCGGGAGGTCCGGACAGCTGAGGAGCACGCCATGACCGTCCAGCACCTGACCACCCTGACCTCTCCCGCCGGGACGTCCCGCCAGCGCCGGCTACTACAGGGCGCGGGCCTGTTGGCCGTCTCGGCCCTGATGCTCACGGCCTGCGGCGGGGGTGACGGTGGTGCCGAGGGCAGCGAAGGCGGCGAGGGCACCACCGCAGCCGAGGGCAACACCCTGGAGCGCCTCCAGGAGGAGGGCACCATCACCGTCGGCATCGCCGGCGAGGTGCCCTACTCCTACCTCGACGGCGGCGAGCCCGCCGGGGCCACCGTGGCCATGCACGAGAAGATCTTCGCGGACATGGGCATCGACAATGTCGAGGCGGAACTGGTCGAGTGGAACTCCCTGATCCCCGGCCTGAACGCCGGCCGCTTCGACGCCGTCTCCGCCGGCATGTCCATCCTCCCGGACCGTTGTGCCCAGGCCGCGTTCTCCGATCCGGAGATCATGTACACCACCACCCTGATGGTCGCCGAAGGCAATCCGATGGGCCTGACCGACCTGGACTCGGTCAAGGAGAAGATGGATGCCGGCGAGAACGTCAACCTGGCCGTGCTGGCCGGCGGCATCGAGGCCGGTTATGCCGAGTCCCTGGGCCTGGAGGTCCAGTCCGTCCCGGACGCGCAGACCGGCATGGACACCGTGGCCAACGGCCGAGCGGACGCCTTCGCCATGACCGCCATCTCCCTGAACACCCTGGCCGAGGAGAACCCGGACGCCGGCGTCGAGACCACCGACGCCTTCGTCCAGGTGATCGACGGCGTGGAGCAGATCGGCGCCGGCGGCACCGTCTTCCGCCAGGACGACGCCGAGTTGCTGGAGGCCTACAACGAGGCGCTGGGGTCCGTCACCGAGTCGGAGGAGTCCTACCTGGAGGTGGTGGGTGACTACGGCTTCACCGCCGAGAACCTCCCCCCGGAGGACCTCACTACCGAACAGCTGTGCGCAGGCGAACTGGGCTGATAGTCGGTGCTTGACAACCTCCAAGCCACAGCGGAGGCCTGGCCGTTCCTCGTCCAGGGACTGTGGGTGACCATCCAGCTCACCGTCCTGGGCTCGGCGCTCTCCCTCGTCCTCGCCGTTGTCCTCGGGCTGATGGCCGGGGCCTCCAACAAGGCCCTGGCCATCCCCGGCCGGATCATCATCGAGTTCTTCCGCGGGACCTCCCTGGTGGTCCAACTGTTCTTCATCTTCTTCGTCCTGCCCCAGCTCGGGGTCGAGCTGCCCGGCATGGTCGTGGGCGTGCTCGCCCTGGGCCTGAACTACGGGGCCTACTCCGCAGAGGTGGTGCGCGGCTCCATCGCGTCGGTGCCGCGCGGACAATGGGAAGCCACCACGGCCCTGTCCATGTCTCCGGTCCACCGGATGCGGCGGGTGATCTTCCCGCAGGCCTGGGCCCTGATGATCCCGTCCCTGGCCAGCCTGATGGTCCACCTGCTCAAGGGCACGGCCATCGTCAGCGTCATCCTCTTGCGGGACTTCACGTTCTACCTGGACCAGCTCACCCGGCAGACGGACACGTTCTGGGCCTACGCGGCCGTCGGGCTGGTGGGGTACTTCCTCCTCGCCCTGATCCTGACGCTCTTCATGAATGCCCTGGAGGCCCGCGCCAAGCACCGGCTGGGCCGGGGACCGTCTCTGCGTGAGGTCCTCTCGCCCACACCCACCAACAAGAACTCACTGTCCACGGCGGGAGGTGGCGTCTGATGCAGAACCAGAACCCCGCATGGGACTGGGACATCGCCTTCCGGGCCCTGCCGGAGATCCTGGAGGGATTCCTGACCGTCACCCTGTTGGTGACGGTGGTCTCCACCCTGATCGCGGCCGCCCTCGGCCTGGTCTGGGCCATGATCATCCGGCTGGCCCCCCAGCCGATCTCCGGGATCGTCAAGTGGGTCGTCAGCTTCATCCGCATGACCCCGATCGTCGTGCAGTTGCTGTTCGCCTACTACACGTTCCTGATGTTCGATTCGATCACCATCGGGATCGTGGTGTTCGGCATCCACTACTCGACGTACATGTCCGAGGTGTACCGCGCCGGTATCGATGCCGTGCCGCCGGGCCAATGGGAGGCCACCACGGCACTGTCCATGTCCACGCGACGCACCTGGACCGCCGTCGTGATCCCCCAGGCCCTGCGCGCCACCGTGCCGGCCCTGGGCAACTACGCCATCTCCATGTTCAAGGACACGCCGTTCCTGCTGGTGATCGGCGTGGTGGAGATGGTCAACGCCGCCCAGATCTTCGGTGGCAACAACTTCCGCTACGTGGAGGCCATCACGCTGGCCGGCATCATCTTCCTGCTGGCCAGCTATCCCACGTCTGTCCTCGTCCGCCGATTGGAGAAGCGACTTGCCTACGCCTACTGACCCCGGTGCCACCACCCCCGGTGACCGCACCCGTGGAGCTACTGCGGGTGCCGCCGCAGGCACCGCCCCTCTCATCGAGTTCCGCGACGTGGAGAAGCGCTTCGGTGACAACGTGGTCCTCAAGGACCTGAACTTCCACGTCAACAAGGGTGAGCGCGTGACCCTGATCGGCCCGTCCGGCTCCGGCAAGACGACCATCCTCCGCTTGGTGATGACCCTGGAGGAGGCCACGGACGGGATGATCCTCATCGACGGGGACCCGCTGACCCATCGGATCACCGGCGGCAAGCGGGTCCGGCTGTCCAACAAGGAGATCAAGAAGACCCGCACCCGGATCGGCATGGTCTTCCAGCAGTTCAACCTGTTCCCGAACATGACCGTGCTGGAGAACATCACCGAGTCCCCCATCCACGTGCTGGGCCAGTCCAAGGCCGAGGCCCGGGCCAAGGCCAAGGACCTGCTGCACAAGGTCGGGCTGGATGACAAGGCGGATGCCCACCCCTCGTCCCTGTCCGGCGGTCAGCAGCAGCGGGTGGCCATCGCCCGTGCGCTGGCGATGGACCCGGAGATCCTGCTGCTGGACGAGGTGACCTCCGCGCTGGACCCGGAGATCGTGGACGAGGTGCTCGGCATTCTGCGGAACATCGCGGACACCACGGACATCACCATGCTGATCGTCACCCACGAGATGCAGTTCGCCCGGGACGTCTCAGACCGGGTGCTGATGTTCGACGGCGGCGCGATCGTGGAGGACGCCGATCCGCACACCATGTTCACCGCCCCCACGCATGACCGCACCAAGAAGTTCCTCCGTGCCGTCCTCGGCGAGGGGCAGATCGGGACCCGCTGACCCCTGCCCCTGTCCGGCCTATCCCCACCGGTGGGGATAGGCCGGACAGTGCGTTAAGAGGGCTTGACGGACGCTGGCTGAGGGGGCGACGCCGGCCGGTCACGCCACGCGGGTCCCGCGCGGCAGCCGGGCGGCCGGGGCCACCAGCCGCTGGCGGCCCCACGCGAACAGGGCGGCGGCCACCGCGATCTGGATGCCCAGTCCGAGCGGCCAGACCGGGGTGTCCTGGGAGTCCTCCTCCGGCAGATCGTCGTCGTCGTCGATCAGCTGGCCGTGGGCACACTCGACGTTCGCCTCCGGCGGCTGCTGCAGGTAGCGCACCCCGGTGGAGATCGAGGTCATGATGCCATCGGGAGCCCAGGTGTCCGGGTCGTCAGGATCATAGGGCGGCTTCTCCGGATGCGGCACGGCGTCCGCCACCACCACGAACGGGTTGGCGGCCAGCATCCAATAGGTGGACCGGGTGTCCAGGACCTCCTGGGGGACCATCGGCCCGGTGCACCTCAGTGGTTCCCACTGCGCCGCGTCGTACTCGGTCTCCTCGTCGACGAGCGGCTGCTCGTCCGGATACACCGCTTGGTTGGCCGGCACGGTGGTCATGGTCAGCGGAGCGGTCAGGGCGAAGCCGATCAGCGTGCCCAGGGAGAACAGGGCCACCAGCAGGTAGGTGGCCACCACCGCGAACAGGGTCCGGGTCACGATGGCCGAGACAGCGGTGCCGAGGGCACAGATGACCCCGAGCTCCACGGCCACCATCAGGACGAAGACCACGAGCCCCGGCACGTCCAATCCGCCCAGGACCACGGCCAGGACGATGTACGGCAGGGCGGCCACGAGAAAGCCGAGCGCGGCGATCCAGGAGGCCAGCCATTTGCCGGTGAGCAGCTGTCCCGGGGTCGCCAGGGTGACCTGGACGATCGCCAGGGTTCCGCCGGCCCGGTCCCCGCTGACGGTGCTCGCGGACATGGCCGGGGCCACCAGCAGCCCGAAGAACAGCACGAAGCCGACCACGGCCTCGAACACGAAGCGGCCCGGGCCGAAGAACAGGTCGTCACCGGCCAACGTGTTGTAGCTGGCCACCGACCCCCACGTGACCAGGCCGATGACCACGAACCAGACGGCCAGCATGACGTACCAGCTGCGGGTCCGCAGCCGCTGGCGCAACTCCATCTGGATGACGTTGCCGAGGGCCGTGCCCCAACCGAGCCGGCCCTCCGGTCGAACGGCCGACTCCTGCGGCTTGGTGTCCATCGCCATCACTCCGTCCCCCTTCCAGCCGGGCGCGGGCCCGGCCGCGGTGCGGTACCGGCCCGGCCGGCGTCGGGCCCGGAGAACGACGCCGGCCCCTCCGCCGGACGGCGGCGGTCCAATTCCAGGTACGCGGCCTCCAGGCGCGAGGTGCCGGGGGTGAAGGACAGGACCCGGACGCCAGCACCCACGAGGGTGGCGAGCATGTCAGCGGCCTCGCTGGCCGAGTCCACCTCCACGCTGACCGAGTCCCGCCGCTTGCCCTCGGTGCGGTAGGCGATGGAGTAGTGCTCCAGGGCGGCGTGCAAGGCCCCGGCCTCGAGAGCGGTGATGAGGTAGCGGCCCCCGGCGGCGCCCTCCTGGCTGAGATCCTCGACCCGGACGGTGGCCCCGGCCTGGATGAAGACGGCCAGGTCCGCCATCTCGTCGAGCTCGGAGAGCACATGGGAGGAGACCAGGATGGTCTTGCCGGCGGCGGCCATCTGTTTGAGGTCGTCCCGGAGGCGGATCCGGGAGCCCGGATCCAGTCCGGACGCCGGCTCGTCCAGGAGCAGCACCTGCGGATCGTGGAGGATGGCCCGGGCCAGGGAGAGCCGTTGCTGCTGCCCGCGGGAGAGCACCCGCGCCGGCTGGTCCGCGACCGTGGACAGCTCCTGCCACTCCAGCAGCTCCGCCGCGCGGGACCGCACGCGGTCCCGGTCCATCCCGTAGAACCGGCCCATGGTCGCGAGGATCTCGCGGGCCGTCAGCGATTCCCACACCCCGAGCGTGTCCGGCATCCAGCCGGTGTTCCGGCGGACCACGGCCGGGTGGACCACCGGGTCGGCGCCGGCGATCATGACGGAGCCGGCGTCGGGCTTCAGCAGCGAGGCCAGCACCAGCATGAGGGTCGTCTTCCCCGAGCCATTGGGACCCACCAGTGCGGTGATGGCCCCCGCCGGCGCCGTGAGGTCCACGCCCTGCAGGGCCCGGACGGACCCGAAGCTGCGCGCCACCGAGTCCACGGTGATGCCCGGCACCGGGTCCGGGGCGGCGGGGACCGGAGGCTCGCCGGAATCATCGGTTCGGGTGGCGGTAGTCATGGGCCCATCGTCCGGCACCGCCCACGCCGCGGCAAGGACGGGCAGGTCACGAGTCGGTTGCGTCGGTCGATCCGGGCCCAGTCAGCACGGCGTCGTTACTGTTCCGTGATCTCAGTGGTCATGGGCGGGGCCCGAACGCCGCCTCCACCTAGACTGAACAGCAGTCCCTTTGCCAGCCCGCTGACAGCGGTACGTCAACCCCCTCTGAGGTCCTTGCATGAGTCTGATCGTCCAGAAGTACGGCGGATCCTCCGTCGCCGATGCCGAGGGGATCCTCCGCGTGGCCCAACGCGTGGTGGAAACCCAGCAGGCCGGCCACCAGGTGGTGGTGGTGGTCTCCGCGATGGGTGACACCACCGATGAGCTGCTGGACCTGTCCGAACAGATCAACGGGGAGCCTCCGGCCCGCGAGATGGACATCCTGCTCTCCGCCGGCGAGCGCATCTCCATGTCCCTGCTCGCCATGGGCATCCACTCGCAGGGCGCCACCGCCCAGTCCTTCACGGGTTCCCAGGCCGGCATGTTCACGGACAGCCTGCACGGAGACGCCCGGATCATCGATGTCTCCCCCGACCGCGTGAAGGATGCCGTGGATGCCGGCGACATCGCGATCGTGGCCGGTTTCCAGGGCATGAGCCGGGAGTCCCGGGACATCACCACCATGGGCCGCGGCGGCTCCGACACCACGGCGGTGGCCCTGGCCGCCGCCCTGCACGCGGACGTCTGCGAGATCTACTCGGACGTGGACGGCGTCTACACCGCGGACCCGCGCGTGGTCCCCTCGGCGCGGAAGATCGACGAGATCTCCTCCGAGGACATGTTGGAGATGGCCGCGGCCGGCTCCAAGATCCTGCACCTGCGCTGCGTGGAGTACGCCCGCCGCTTCGGCGTGCTGCTGCACGTGCGCTCCTCCTTCTCCCACAACGAGGGCACCTGGGTGCGCCCCAACCCCGACGACACCATCACACTTGAGGAAGGCGAACCCATGGAACAGCCGATCGTTTCCGGCGTGGCCCACGACCGCTCCGAGGCCAAGGTCACCGTCTACGGCGTCCCGGACTTCCCGGGCAAGGCCGCTGAGGTGTTCAACGTGGTCGCCACGGCCGGCGTGAACATCGACATGATCGTGCAGAACGTCCCCCGCGTGGAGACCGGACGCACGGACATCTCCTTCACCCTGCCGATCACCGACGGCAAAACGGCCATGGACGCCCTGGACGCCGCCCGGGAGGAGATCGGCTTCGAGGACGCCATCCTCAACCCGCACGTCGGCAAGCTCTCCGTGATCGGCGGCGGCATGCGCTCCAACCCGGGCGTCTCCGCCACGTTCTTCGACGCCCTGAAGCAGGCCGGCGTGAACATCGAGATGATCACCACCTCTGAGATCCGGATCTCCATCATCACCCGCGAGGACATGCTGGACACCGCCGTGCGCGCTGTGCACCAGGCCTTCGGCCTCGACGCGGACGAGGAAGCCACCGTCTACGGCGGCACCGGCCGCTGATCCGGCGGCAGGGTCGGCCCTCGAGCCGGCCCGAGAGCCAACAATGCACCAGGCCCGACGCCGGCCGCGCATCTCGCGCGGCCGGCGTCGGGCTTCGTGATGTTGAGCCCCTCCTTGAAGCACTTTGCGGGCAATCCCCACCGATGGGGATTGCCCGCAAAGCGGGAGGTCAGCGAGCCGAATCCGGCTGGGCCAGCTTGAGGTTGCGGGAAAGGGTCAGGCCGCAAACGATGGCCACGCAGGTGAACACCGAGGCCACGCCGAAGCCGACGGTGAAGGTCTCCGGGCGCAGGGCCATGGTCTCGGGGTCGGTGCCCCAGCCGGCGATCGCCGAGTAGATGGCGGTGCCGATGGAGCTGGCCGCCAAGGCCACGGCGACGTAGATGGACGCCGTGCCGGCGCCCTTGCCCTCCTTCGCCTCGACGGCGATGACCGAGACGGCCGTGGTCATCAGCGCCGTGTAGGCCATGCCGTAGAAGAACACCACCACGACGACCACGTAGAGGCTGGTGTGGCCGAAGGTCAGGGCCAGGAATGAGGCCAGCATCAGCAGCCCTGCGCCCACGAGCACGTTCCTCGCGGCGGTGAGGGCCAGCCATCGGGTCACCAGTCGTGCCGCCATGAATCCGGCGACGACCTCGGGCAGGAAGATGAAGGCGGCCTGCAGCGGGGTCAGCCCGAAGCCGTAGGCCACCGGGTCCGCCGGTGTCATGGCATAGCCCATGACCAGGTTGAACAGCAGCATGCTGGGGATCCCCATCGAGATGAAGACGCCGTAGGCCGGCAGCAGGCGGCGGGAGAACAGGTCGGCGATCGGCAGCAGCGGATCCGGGGACTTCGATTCCCAGTACAGGGCGGCCGCCAGCAGGACGACGCCGCCCAGCGTGAAGCCGAGGGTCGGCGCCGAGGTGAGGCCCCACGTCATGGACTGGCTGATGCCGATGCACAGTGCCGTCAGTCCCAGGCCCAGCAGGAGGACGCCGCCGACGTCGATGGACTTCCGCTGGCCGCGGTTGCGCTCGATCGCGTCGGAGTCCTTACCCCAGAGGGCGAAGCCGATCAGGCTCAGCAGGGTCAGGATGCCGCCGAAGACGAAGGCGTGGCGCCAGGTCAGGCCCGAGGTGACGAAGGCACCGCCCAGTGCGAATCCGATGAACACGCCGGCCGCCTGACCGGCGGCGATGTAGGCCACCGCGCGTTTGCGGTGGGCCACCGAGAGCCGGTCGTTCATGATGCCCACACAGAGTGCCTGGCCGGCCATGACGCCGATCAGCGCGCGGCCGACGACGAGTGTGACGAGGTTCGGGGCCAGGGCCGCCACCCCGAAGCCCACCACGATCAGGCCCAGACAGATATACATGACCTTCCGGTGCCCGAAGATGTCACCCACCTTCGCCAGGAAAGCGATGGACACCGAGCCCATCAGCGTGGTGGCCATCAGGGCCCAGGTGACCTGGCTCGGCGTGAGGCTCAGGTCCGCGCTCATCTGCCCGTACAGCGGGATGGACATCAGGGCTCCCACCTCGTTCATCATCTGGAGGAACGAGAAGGTGATCGCCATCAGCATGCCGGCGTTCTTCCACGGCAGATGGCGGGTCTGCGGTGCACCGGGTGGGGTCGCCGCGGGTGCGGTGGTCACCGCGGGGACGGCAGGGGACTTCAGGGGAGCGCTGTCCAACATGAAAGATCCTTGAGACGAGGGGATGGGTGCCGAGTGGCGTGCCCGGAGTGGATCAACCACCCTTGACGGGCGTCTGTGATGACGATCACCATGGTTGGCGATGAATGGACACTTGTCAAGCGAAAAAGTTGCGGACCCCTTGGCTGAGGTCGGAGAGGGCTTCACTAGACATCTGTCCAGCGAACTGCAATGATTGCTTTCCACAATCACTGTGTGAGCCCCTTCACACCCGTTGGACCGGTGCTCGGCCGGTCATTGAGAGGTAGCGAGATGGAATTGAACGGCAGAATCGCAGTCGTGACCGGAGCCGCATCCGGCATGGGACTGGAGACCGTCAAAGCCCTGTCCGGGGCAGGTGCCACCGTTTACGGGATGGACCTCCGCCAGGAGGCACTGGACTCCGCCCTGGCCGGCGTCGACCGGGCCGAAGGCCACGCGGCCGACGTCTCGGACTCCTCGGCCGTCAACGCGGTCTTCGAGACGGTCAAGACCCGGCACGGCAAGCTGGACATCCTGGTCAATGCCGCCGGCGTCTCCACCCCAAACCGGGAGAAGCAGGCCTGGGTGGACGGCATCAACCACGACATGATCACCGCGGCCCAGGCCGGCCAGTCCTACAACCCCGAGTTCATGGAGGAGATCACGGACGAGGACTTCAACCGCGTCATGGCGATCAACCTCAACGGGACCTTCTACACCATGCGCGCCGCCGTGCCGCTGCTGAAGGCCGCCGGCGGGGGCTCCATCACGAACTTCTCCTCCGTGGCCGGCCTGCTCGGCATCCCGATGCCGTCCTATTATCCGGCGTCCAAGGCAGCCGTGGTGGGTCTGACCAAGTCCGCCGCCGCAGAACTGGGGCCTTTCGGCATCCGGGTCAATGCGATCGCCCCGGCCGGGATCAATACCCCCATGCTCAACGCCAGCGGCGAGGACCATGTGGCCTTCCTGCTGGCCATGCAGCCGCTCAAGCGCGTGGCTGATCCTGCCGAGGTCGGCCAGACCGTCCTCTTCCTCGCCTCCGACGCCGCCAAGCACTACACCGGCCAGACGCTCTCACCCTCCGGCGGCGCCCTGATGGCCTGAGCCCCGGCCCGCACCGAGAACACGGGGCGCCACACCGACGTCCCGACACCCCAGACCCCGCACGCATCCACCGACTGAAACGGAGCATCCCATGACCGCCGTGGCCAACACCCCCACCACCACACCATCTACGTTCACCGACGTCGCAGGACTCGACGAACGCTACCTGCGCGTCCTGGACGAGACGATCCGCCAGGACATCGACAACGGCGACTACCTTGGCGCCAACCTCATCGTCGCCCGCCACGGTGAGGTCGCCCTCCGCGGGACCTACGGCGTGGCAGACCAGAACACCGGACGTCCCACCGGCGGCGACGACGTCTTCCGGATCCTGTCCATGTCCAAGGGCTTCACCAACGCCCTCGTCCTGCGAGCCGTCAGCGAGGGAAAGCTCATGCTCTCCACCCGCGTGGTGGACCTGATCCCCGAATTCATGGGCACTGAGCCGTTCCGTGCGGCCCGTAAGGACCGCATCAATCTGGTCCACCTCCTGACCCACCGCGCCGGTATGCCGGCGACCCCCAATCCGGGGCTGCCGCCGGAGCGCTTCGGCGTGCTGGCCGATGTCATCGAGGCCCTGTGCTCAGTCGATGTCGTGAACGAGCCCGGGGAGAACCTCAACTATTCGGCCGCCATCAACCATGCCCTCCTGGGCGAGATGGCCCGCCGCGCCTACGGCGCCTCGTCCTTCCGCGACCTCATGGAGGAGAAGGTCTTTGCCCCGATCGGCATGCCGGACACCCGATTCGGCATGTCGGAGCGCCTGCGCGGCCGTGCCAATCCGCTCAAGGTCATCTCGACCAACGACGGCTGGCTCGAGCCCAGGGACATCGAATGCTTCAACGAGATCCTGGACGCGCCGGACGCCGAGCTGCCCTGGGTTGGCGCGGTCTCCACCGTGGATGATGTGTTCCGGTTCACGGAGATGCTCCGCAACGGCGGACGCACCGCCACCGGCGAGCGCATCATCTCCGAGGCCGTCCTCGACCAGGCCACCCGCAATCAGACCGGGGACATGGTCAACGACCTATACGGCATGATCGCCACCCAGCGGCGCTGGGACCTCCCCCCGGGCAACATGGGGCTCGGCTACGCCCTCGCCGGCGAGGGCGTCCACGCCCGCTTCTTCGGCCCCTTCGTCTCCCCGCGCACCTTCGGCTCCTACGGGGCCGGCACCACTCTGTTCTGGATCGATCCCGTCAGCCAGGTGTCCTTCTCGTTCCTGTCCACCGGAGTCATGGACGAAGGCGACAACGTCGCCCGGTTCCAGAAGCTCTCCACCCTCGCCGCCTCCGCCGCCACCACTGCCTGAGGAGCAACCATGACCACCGTTCACGCCCCCGAAACCGCACGGCGCACCCCCGTCGCCCCTTCCTTCGACGTCCTCGGCGACGACTACTTCCGTGACCCGTCACAGCAGTTCGCCGACGTCCGCTCGGACACCCCGGTGTTCTGGTACGAGCACCTCCATGCGTGGATCGTCACCACCCGCGAGGACTGCCTGACGGTCCTGGGCGACTGGCAGAAGTTCTCCTCGGCCCAGAACACCGCGGCCGAGGTCCCGCTCAAGCACCAGGAGGTCTACCCTCCCGAGCTCATCTCCATGATGATCGTGGGCCAGGACCCGCCCACCCACACGCGGTCCCGCCAGGTGGCCCAGCGCGGCTTCACCAAGGACCGCATGGAGCGGCTGCGGCCCGAGATCGAGGCCCGCGCCCACCGGATCCTGGACAAGCTCGAGGAACAGGGCTCAGCCAACCTCATGGAGGATTACGCCCTCGAGCTGACCACGCAGACCCTCATGGCACTGCTAGGCCTGGGCTACGAGTACGAGCCGATGATGCGCCAGCTGCGCGACGACCACGCTGCGATCATGTCCTCGGCCCATGAGAGCCTTCCCGAAGAGCACCTCAATGCGGTCTGGGACCGGTTCATCAAGGCCAATCTCGTCCTCCGGGACATCGTCGAGTCCCGGCGGGAGTCCGAGGCCGACGACGTCATCTCCGTGATGGCTTCCGCCAAGAACGAGGACGGGTCCTACGTCCTCCTGACCGAGCTGGTCGGCCTGCACGTCTCCGAGTTCTCCATGGCCGGCGCCGACACGACAGCCCAGGCCATGACGAACGCCGTCATCTTCCTGTCCAAGAATCCGGACGCACTGGCTGAGGCCATCACCGAACCGGAGCTGTGGTCGAACGTCTTCGAGGAGACCGTCCGGCGCCGGCCATCGTCCTCTTTCACCTCACGCACTGCCATGCAGGATGTGGAGCTCTCCGGGGTGAAGATCAGCAAGGGGGACATGATCTTCGTGGCCCTGGCCTCTGCCAACACCGACCCGGATTATGTGGAGCGGCCCTTCGAGTTCGACATCCACCGTCCGGATCCGAAGGACCACCTGGGATTCACGGCAGGCCGCCACACCTGTCTCGGCAACCCCCTGGCCCGCGTCCAGGGCGCCACCGGGCTGCAGGTCCTGTTCGAGCGCCTGCCGAGCCTCCGGCCGACGAACCCGGACGAACTCGACTTCCTGCGCCTCGCCCTGTTGCCGATCCGCCGCTCACTTCAGGTCACGTGGGACCTGGCTGACGTCGAGCGGTCACGGGAGCGGACCATCCGCACGCTCAACCTCCAGGTGGCCCGGCGCACCGAGGTGTCCGACGGCGTCGTGTCCCTCGAGCTGTCCCACCCCGACGGCGGCGATCTGCCGCAGTGGAAGGCCGGCGCGCACCTGGACGTCCATGTTCCGAACCCGGACGGGAAACCGTTCGTGCGTCAATACTCGCTGTGCTCTGACCCGGACGACCTGAGCAGCTACCGCATCGGCATCCTGCGCGAGCCAGCAGGCCGAGGCGGTTCGGCCTCGGTGCACGACCACTTGGCCGAAGGCAGCACCGTGACGGTGTCGTGGCCGCGGAACAACTTCCACCTGAAGCCGGCAGCACACTACCAATTCATCGCCGGCGGCATCGGGATCACGCCGATCCTCGCCATGGCCCGACAGGCTGAACGGGCCGGGGCCAGCTGGGAACTGGTCTACGGCGGCCGCACCAAGGGCTCCATGGCCTTCCTCGAGGAGCTGACCCTCTGGGGAGACCGCGTCACCCTGGTGCCCCAGGACGAGCTCGGACACATCGACCTGCCCGGGATCCTCGGTGACGTTCGCGAGGGCACCCTGATCTACGCCTGTGGCCCGGAACCGCTGCTGCGTGCAGCCGAGTCCAACTCGGCCCACTGGCCGAAGGACTCGCTGCGCCTGGAGCGCTTCGCCCCGAAGGTAGTCGAGAAGGTCAGCGCCGACACCCCCTTCGAGGTCGAGTTCTCCCGGTCCGGGAAGACCGTCACCGTCGGGGCGGAGGAATCCATCCTGGAGGCGGCCGAGAAGGCGGGACTGCCGGTGATCTCCTCCTGCCAGGAGGGCACCTGCGGCACCTGTGAAACGCCCGTCCTCGAGGGGCAGGTCGAGCACCGCGACTCGATCCTCTCACCCTCTGAGCAGGAGGCCACCCGGACCATGATGATCTGCGTCTCCCGCGCCAACGGCACCTGCCCACGGCTGATTCTGGACGCCTGACCGGTCCGTGACGCCGAGGCCCTGGGCCGTCGGATCCGCTCCAGCGGCGGATCCGACGGCCCCCTCACGTCTGGAACAGGGCGGACCACTGCCGTGCGAGGGACTCCAGGACGAGGTCCTCGTCCAGAGAGGACCGGCGCCGGAGGAAGATGACGTCGAAGGCCCGCTCGGTGCTCATCATGAGGGTGGCCATGTGGACGGCCCTCAGTTCCCGCTCCCCGGGGTCGGGGAAGAGCCGGGGCAGCCACCGCTGCTCGTCGATGATCCGCCGGTGGAGACCGATCCACTCCAGAAGCACCTCATCGTCCACCGCCATCGCCGCCGAGATCGCCTCGAACTCGGCGGGGTGCTCCAGATACATCCGGCGGTCCTCCTGCAGCCAGCCCAGCAGGCTCGGGGGTGAGTAGTCCCCCAAGGTCTGGAGCCGGTCGAACAGCCCTATGACCTCCGGTTCGATCTGGGTCATCCGCTCCTTGACGATGAGGGGCTTGCCGCTGAAGTGCAGGTAGAGGTTGGCGCGGCTGGTGTTTGCCGCCGTGGCGATGTGACCCATCGAGGTCTGCTCGTAACCACGTTCCCGGAAGAGGCCGAGCGCCGCCTCGACGATGCGTTGCCGGGTCTCTGCCTTGTCCCTATCGCGCTGGTTCATGGTGCCCGCAGTCAGGACATCACCTCGGTGGTCACGGTAACCGCGTCCAACTCGGAATCCGCGTCATACATGTCATTGAACATTCCCGTCGCGTCCGGCAACAGGAAGGTCCGATAGGCACGTTGACGCGGGTCCTCGGACGGGACCTCTACGAGCCGGGCCACCTCGAAGTAGTCGGGTTCCGCACCCTGCGGTCCCGAGCCGACGTCGAACGCCATCACCAGGTCCGCCCCGCTCAGGCGCACCACGGGATTCCTCAGCGAGAGCCGCATCATCCCGCCGTGAGCCCGGAAGACGGCGTGGCCGCGGGTGGCCCACACAACGTCCTCGGACCGGTCCTCGACGAGGGGGAATTGAACCGCGTTGCCGGCGCCCACGGATGCGCCGTCGTCCACGTTCAGGCTGAAGTCAGCCTGACGGGAGAGGTACCCCCTGAAGGAGTCCTTGATGCCCCATCCAAGGGCCCCGGACCGGACGATGTGGTGATTCATGGAAAAGTCCTCTGTGACGTGGCGGGAGTCATGGCTCATCACTGGTCAAGCCTACTGGCCACACCGAAGGCCCGACGTCGGGCTTTAGGGTGGTGATACCTTAAAGCGCTTTGCGGGCAGAGATCACCAGTGATCTCTGCCCGCAAATCGGGGGTGGTGGGGCGGTGGGCACCCCTCCGGTTACTCGGTCACCACACCATCGGTGCGGGACATCAGCACGGCCACCTCACCACGGGTGATCGGATCGTAGGGCCGGTAGGTGCCGTCCTCGTAGCCGATGGAGATGCCCTCGGACGCCATCCAGGAGATGGCCTCGCGGTGGGCGCTGGTCGCCGGGACGTCGGAGAAGCCTTCGTCCTCCACGGTGCCGGGCTCCGGCCCCACGGCGCGGAACACGAAGGAGGCGAACTCCCCTCGCGTCACCTCGTCGAACTGGCGGAAGGTGCCGTCCGCGTAGCCGGTGGTGATGCCCTCGGCGCTGGCCCAGGAGATCGGCGTGAAGAAGTTGCTGTCCTCCGGCACGTCCGAGAAGTCAGCCGGCTCGGGCTCACCCTCCGGATCCACATAGCGGTAGAGGAACGCCACGGACTGGCCACGGGAGATGTCCCAGTGCTTGCGGTAGGTGTTGTCCTCGTAGCCCGTGGTGATCCCGTCGCACTGCATCCACCGCACGTGGTCGTAGTACTGGGAACCCACGGCGTTGTCCGAGAAGTCCTCGAGATCGCACTCCCCGGGACCGGGGCCGCCCTCCTCTACGGTCACGGAGACCGCGGTGCGGGTGCCCGGCGCCCACTCGACGAAGCCCTTCCAGGTGCCCGGCGTCAGCCCGGACCACCCGACCTCGACGTCAGCGGACTTGCCGTTCTCCACGGGCGGTGTCTCCGGCGAGACGGACAGGTTGCCCATGTCACCCTCGAGCACCACCGTCTCCATGCTGGCCGGCACGGAGGCGCTGCCCGGCGAGGAGTACAGGTTGGAGACCGCGGCGTACAACCCCGGCTCCGGGTCCGTGAGCACGAGCTCCTCGGATCCGGAGGCGGTCGCGACCTGGATCACGGAGCCATCCGGGGCCACGACGAACAGGTCCCAGTCGGACTGCTCGTCACCGGCGTTCAGTGACCAGCTCACCGAGGTGGTACCCTCCGCGATCTCGGTCTCGGTCACGTGATTCGAGGCATCGTGGTCACCGAACAGCGGACCGGGAACCTTGCTGAAGTCCTCGACCTCGGCCAGGCCCAGCCCCTCGATCTCGGGGTCGAGGTTTCCGGTGATCCCGGACTCAAGCTCGATCTCGGCGGCACCGGAGGTGCCCTCGCCGGTGATGGCGTCCTCGGCCAGGACGTCCACGGAGCGCACGGTCACCGGGGAGGTGACGGCCGTGGCACCGGGGCGGGTCAGCGTGAAGGAGCCGTGGCTCCACACGTCGGCCTCGGCGTCGGTGCGGGTCAGCGTGATCTCCACGTCGGCCGTTTCACCGGCCTCCAGGGACAGGCTGGCCGGCTCGGCCGTCACCTCGTAGCCGGGAACGGAGCCCTGGGCGGACCAGGTGCCGGTCTCGGTGGCGGTGACGGTCCGGGTCACGGTCGCGGCACCCAGCAGGTCGTTGACCGCGATCGAGGGCACGTTGACGTCGCGGCCGGCGATCTCTCCCAGGATGAGGGCGTCCCACTGGCGGGCGTCGGCCTCGTAGACCAGGCCCGGGTCCACCATCGCGGCCGGATCGGCGGAGCCGGCACCGGTGGCGAAGTTGTCCGCGCTGGCCGAGCCGTCCGCGTTGAGGATGTCACCGGCGGAGGTCATCATGGCCGACTTCACGGCCATCGGGGACCAGTCCGGGTACTTGGCGCTCATCAGGGCGGCCATGCCGGCCAGGTTCGGCGCCGCCATGGACGTGCCGGACATCAGGCCGTAGGAGTCCCCCTGGTACATGGGGTCCAGCGGGGAGACGCCGGCCAGGACGTTGACGCCCGGGGCGGCGATATCCGGCTTGAGCAGCTCGGAGTCCACCGCGGTGGAGGGTCCCCGGGAGGAGAACCCGGCGATCTGCGGCACGGCGACGGGATCCAGATCCGTGGTGTCCCCGACCACCAGGGTCGCCGGCTGGTCCGTGGAGGCCACCAAGTCCTTGATGGACTCGTCCGAGGTGTGCACGGTGGGCACCGAGTGCAGGTCCGCATCCTCGGAGCCGCCGCCGATGTTCACGAGCACCATGCCGATGCCGCCGGCGCGCTCCACCTCGGCGGACTTGGCCACGCGGTCGTACACGCCGCGGTCACAGACTACGATCTTGCCCGCGGCAGCCGCGGGGTCCAGGGCGTTGGGAGCGCAGAGGTCGAGGTCCTCGGCACCGGCCACGCCGACCTCGTTGGCGAGGACGATCTCGGCCGGTCCGACGCCCTCGGTCATGGAGGAGACGCCGCGGAACCTCTTGCCGTCCGGGAATTCTACGGTGCCGGACAGCTCGTTGGAGAACGTGGAGGCGGCCACGGAGGTCAGCCACGGCGCTGAGTGGTTCACGGTCTGGGCGGTGGGGCCGGAGTTGCCGGCGGAGGCGGAGACGAAGATCCCGGCCTCGGCGGCGGACTTGAAGGCCAGGGAGACCGGATCGACCACCGAGTTGTTGGACCCGGAGATGGAGTAGTTCAGCACGTCCACGCCGTCGATGATGGCCTGCTCGATCGCGGCCACGGAGGCAGTGCCGTAGCAGCCGCCGGTGTCCGGGTCCTTGTCCTCCCAGCAGACCTTGTAGACGGAGACCTTGGCCTCCGGGGCCACGCCGGAGCCCTCACCGTAGGAGGCGCCGCCGTTCATGACCTGGTCCACGCCGTGGTTGCCCGCGGCCGTGGTGGCGGTGTGGGTGCCGTGGGAGGAGATGTCGATCGGCGAGAGACGCTCGTTGGGGTCGTGCTCGGTTTCCGGAACGAAGGCCTCGAAGTCCTCCGAGTAGTACCGCGCGGAGAGCACCTTGGAGTTGCACTCGTCCCCGGCGAAGTCCTCGCCGACCTCGCAGTCGCCGCGGAAGGTGGTGCCGTCCGCCTTGAGCATGGCGATCTGGCCCGCCGAGTTCAGGTACGGCTCACCGACCTGGGGTTCCCCGGTCAGCGGCGCGACCGGCTCGCCGGCCAGCATGTCCTGGTCCGGGTAGTAGCCGGTGTCGATGACGCCGACGACCACGCCCTCACCGGCGCCCTCCACGCCGCCGTAGTGCTGGTCCCAGGCCCCGCCCGAGCCGGGCAAGCCGAGGAACTCGGTGGAGGAGTAGTCCGGGGCGTACTGCTGGACCTCGGAGACGCCCAGGACCCGATCGTCCTTGGACAGCTCGCGGGCCTGCTCGGCGGTCAGCTCGGACACGAAGGCGTTCAGGGCCGTGGTGAAGTGACGCTCCACGCTCAGTCGAGAGGTCGCCGAGGAGGCCACCTCGAGCTGGCGGGCCGTCAGGTGGCTGCCGTACTTCTGGACCGCGGGCGCGTCCACGTCCAGGCCGCCACCCTCGGTGGCCGTGGCCGCGAAGCCGGCCGTTCCGCCGGTGTAGGTGGCCACCGGATCCTCCTTGAGGATCACGAAGTAGCGGCCGTCCTTGTAGTCGGCGCCGGCCTGCAGCGCCTGATCGATCGAGGGCGCAGAACCGCCCTCGGCCGGGGCCGCGACGGCCGGCATCGCCGCAAGGGGCGCGGCCAGCAATCCGATCCCCGCCAATGTGGCGGTCAGTGACCGGCGTCGCCGGGCAGTTTTGGGGTTCCTGGACATGAACCTCGCCTTTCCTCACCAAGGTGCGTCCCGGGCACGGTTGTGCCCGGCGAGTGGTCTCCGTGGCTGCGAACGGCCGCCGCGGTGCTCGGCCGGAGAGGTCACGAGACGGTGCGGAAGCCCCTGTGAGAGCGGTGCGAGTGATGACAACCACGAATGTGGGATGACGGCAACTTACCCGAGCCGGACGGTCAGCGGAAGGCCTGAAACGGATCTTTTACACGAAGTCGGGTGCCGCTGCCCGGCGGGCCCTCCGGGCATGCACCGGGCGGCTCAGGACCGTACGCTGATTGGATGTCCCGTTCCACCCCCTCCGCGCCCGCGTCCGAGCGCTCGCCCGCAGACCCCGCCCCGCGCTCCGCCGCGTCAACGGCAGGCGGTCTCCGGGTGCTGCCCGCGGCGCAGTGGCGGGCCGCCGCACTGGACCACCGGGCGCGCATCGGTACCTACACCGAGCCGTTGCGCGCACTGCACGCGGCCGGGGTGCGCCACCTCGTGCATGACTTCCTGTTCTCCTACTACTCCCTCACGCCCGGCGCCCTGGAGCGCTGGCATCCGGGCGCCGGCACGGTGCTCGCCGCGGATCCCGGGCCCGACGCCGGCCCGGAACGCGGCGCTGGGAGGTCACCGGCCGCCGTCGGGCACCAGGACGGCGGGCCCGGTACCGGGGGCGGCTGGAGGTTCTACCGGTGGGTGGCCCCGCAACGCGGGCTGCCCGACGGCGGGTGGACGGTGGACGTGCCGGCCTTCACGGAGCGCCGGGCCTCCATGATCGACTTCGCCGGGCGCATCCTGTCCTTGACGGCACAGCGCCCCGCCCGGCTGGCCTGCTTCGGGCTGCATGAGTGGGCCATGGCGTACCGCTCCGAGGTGCACGGGGTGCGGCATTCGACGGTGCCGCTGCGGCTCGGCGCGGAGGGGACCAACGCGGTGGTGGAGCACAACCGGATCGGCTGCTCCCACTTCGACGCGTTCCGCTTCTACGCCCCCGAGGCCGCGCCGCTGAACGTCCTCCAGCCGACGCGCCAGACCCAGGTGGAGCTGGAGCAGCCGGGCTGCCTGCACGCCAACATGGATGTCTACAAGTGGGCCTACAAGCTGCTGCCGGCCGTCAGCTCCGACCTGGTGGCGGACTGTTTCGAGCTGGCCTGGCGGATCCGGACCATGGACATGCAGGCCTCCCCCTACGAGCTGTCCGACTGGGGACTGGAGCCGATCCGGATCGAGACCGCCGCGGGCCGCGCCGAGTACGTACGAGCCCAGCGCGGGTTCGCCGAGGAGGCCAATGCGCTGCGGGGCCGGCTGCTGGCGGAGTTGGAGGGCATCCGATGATCAGCGCCCTGCTCGCCCTGGGATGTTGGCTGCTGTACCGGAAGATGTGGCGGACCGAACCGCGCCGGCTGCGCGCCGCCGTCGTGCTGTTGGTGGGCGCCTGGCTCGCGTGGGGTGCCGTGGTGGAGTTCATCGGGTATTTCTCTCCCGAGGTGCGGGCGCTGATCGGCCTGGTGCTGCTGGCCCTGCCGTTCTCCGTGCTGGTGCTGGCCGGATTCCTCATCCGCAACGGGGTCCAGATGGTGCGGCGTGAGGGGCGGAGCCGGGGCAACCTGCTCTCGATGCTGGCCGGGCTCGCCCTGCTGGGACTGCCCGTGGCCGCCTTTCTCCTGGTCGCGACGCTGCACCCGGTGGGCATCGGTGCCGCGGCGCTGGCCTTCTTCGTCTCCGCCCAGGTCGGACTGTCCTTCGTGACCTTCCTGGTGTTCACCGTCCTGTATGCCCGGCGGGAGCCGCGTCCGGGGGCGGATGCCGTGGTGGTGCTGGGCGCGGGGCTGATCAACGGGCAGGTGACCCCGCTGCTGGCCTCCCGCCTGGACCGGGGGCGCCAGGCCTGGCAGGTCCAGTCCGCCCTGCTGGCGCCGGCCAGTCCGGATTCCGGAGCGGCCGGGTCAGCGTCCGGGTCAGCGGCCGGGTCAGCGGCCGGGTCAGCGTCCGTTCGCGGAGTGCCCCTCATCCCCTCCGGCGGCCAGGGCCCGGACGAGCCGCGCCCGGAGGCGGCGGCCATGGCCGATTACCTCGTGGACCACGGCGTCCCGCCGGAGCTGATCCTGCCCGAGGAGCGCTCACGCACCACGGAGGAGAACCTGCGCCTCTCGCGGGAGATCGCTGACGGCGCCCTCCCGCCAGGCAGCGGGCCGGGGCACCTGCTGGTGGCCACGAACGAGTATCACGCCCCGAGGGCGGCCCTGCTTTCCCGGCGGATCGGCGTGGACGCGGACGTGGTGGGCGGCAGCACGGCCGGCTACTACCTCCCCAGCGCCTACCTGCGCGAGTTCCTGGCCGTCATGGTGATGAACAAACGCACTCAGGTCCTGCTCGCCATCCCGGGACTCCTGCTCTCGGCGGGACTCACCGCGCTGATGGTGATGTACCAGCTCAACGCCGGCGGCTGATGCCGCCCTTGCCCACCTTCGCCCCTCCACCCCGCGTTGAGTCTGGAGGGATTCACGCCCAGACGGGCGAAATCGGTGAATCCCTCCAGACTTAACGTGGGGCTGCGGAGACCTCGCCGTCCCGGTAGAGCCAGGTCCCCTGGCGGCGCACGAAGCGCGAGGTCTCGTGCTGGGTGTGCCGGCCGGCCGGGGTCCGGAAGTGGGCGGTGAAGGTGACCGTGCCGGCGTCGTCGAAGGGGCCCCCGCCGGACGTGGACTCGACGTCCAGGCGCAGCCAGTGGACATCGTCACCCGATTCATCGGCCGGACCGTCCAGGGCCAGCTGCGCCGGCCGCGTCTCGGGCGCCCACGTCGCCAACAGGTACTCCTCAGCCTGCCCCAGGTCTCCCGTGGCCGCGAGGGCGAACGCCGAGTACCGCGAGCGCATCAGGGCCTCGGCGGTGGGGGCGGCCAGGGTGCCGTCCGCGGCGAACTTCCCGTGCAGGCGACCGCAACACGAGCCGTAGACGTCGCCGCCGCCGCAAGGGCACCGACGCGAGGCGGGGGCCTGGTCCGTGGCGTGATCCGCGGGCGGGTTCTCGGACGTGTTCATCGTTTCAGCGTAGGCCGAATGGCCCGGCCGGTCACGGCTAGACTGAGTCAAGCCCTCACGCATACCACCGGGAGTCCTCCATGCCCACGATCGTCGTCGACGTCATGCCCAAGCCCGAGATCCTTGACCCGCAGGGCAAGGCCATCGCCGGGGCCCTGCCCCGCCTCGGTTTCACCGGATTCGCGTCGGTCCGCCAAGGCCGCCGCTTCGAGTTGACCGTGGAGGGCGAGGTCACCGAAGACGTCCTCGCCCAAGCCCGGAAGGCCGCCGAAGAGCTGCTCTCCAACCCGGTCATCGAGGACGTGGTCAACGTCGCCGTGCTGACCGAATCGGCCCAGGACGAGAGCCAGAGCGCCTGATGACCGCGCAGAATACCGAGCTGCCGCTCATCGGCGACTACTCCACCGCCGGGCCCGTCCTCTCCGGCGCACGCATCGGCGTGGTGACCTTCCCCGGCACCCTGGACGACCGGGACGCCGCCCGCGCCGTGCGCCTGGCCGGCGGCGAGGCCGTGGCCCTGTGGCATGCCGAACCCGAGGGCGCAGCGGCCCTGTCCGCCTTGGACGCCGTGATCATCCCCGGCGGTTTCTCCTACGGCGATTACCTGCGCGCCGGGGCCATCGCCCGCTTCGCCCCCCTGATGGACGCCATCATCGCGGCGGCCGGTGGGAACAGACGGTCGGGGAACGACGCCGGCCCGGGCACCCTGGGCGGCTCGGCTGCCGGCCTGCCCGTCCTCGGCATCTGCAACGGCTTCCAGATCCTCACCGAGTCGCACCTGCTGCCCGGCTCGATGATCAAGAACGAGAACCTGAAGTTCCTCTGCCAGGACCAGGCGCTGCGCGTGGAGAACAGCACGACCGCCTGGACCCGGGAGTTCACCGCCGGTGAGGAGATCACCGTGCCGCTGAAGAACCAGGACGGCCAGTACGTGGCCGATGAAAAGACCCTGGACCGCCTCGAGGGCGAGGGCCTGGTGACCTTCCGCTACGTCGGCGGCAACCCCAACGGCTCCCGCCGTGACATCGCCGGCATCACCAATGCCGCCGGCAACGTGGTGGGTCTCATGCCGCACCCCGAGCACGCCGTGGAACCCGGCTTCGGCCCGGACTCCGCCGAGGGCATGCGCCTGGGCACGGACGGGCTCGGCATCTTCACGTCCGTGGTGGCATCGATCGCAGGAGGCAGCAAGTGACGGACCAGACCACCGGAATCAGTGCACCGATCAACGGCGAGCCGCCCCGGAGATTCACCATCGACACGGTGGGGCACGCCGCCACCACTCCGGACACCGAGCTGCCCTGGGCGGAACTCGGGCTGAAGCAGAACGAGTTCGACGAGGTCGTCAAGATCCTCGGCCGCCGGCCCACCGCCGCCGAGCTGGCCATGTACTCCGTCATGTGGTCCGAGCACTGCTCCTACAAGTCCACCAAGGTGCACCTGCGCCAGTTCGGCGAGAAGCTCACCGAGGACATGAAGAAGGACCTGATGGTCGGCATCGGCGAGAACGCCGGTGTGACGAACCTGGGTGACGGCTGGGCCGTGACCTTCAAGATCGAGTCCCACAACTCCCCCTCCTTCGTGGAGCCCTACCAGGGCGCGGCCACCGGCATCGGCGGCATCGTCCGGGACATCATCTCCATGGGCGCCCGCCCCGTGGCCGTCATGGACCCGCTGCGCTTCGGGGCCATCGACCATGAGGACTCGCAGCGCGTGGTGCATGGCGTGGTCGCCGGGATCGGCGGCTACGGCAACTCCCTGGGCCTGCCGAACATCGGCGGCGAGACGGTGTTCGACCCGATCTACCAGGGCAACCCCCTCGTCAACGCCCTCGCGGTGGGCGTGCTCCGGCACGAGGACCTGCGTCTGGCCAATGCCTCCGGCGTGGGCAACAAGATCGTGCTGTTCGGCGCCCGCACCGGCGGAGACGGGATCGGCGGCGCCTCCGTGCTGGCCTCCGAGTCCTTCGATGACACCAAGCCCTCCAAGCGCCCCGCGGTGCAGGTGGGAGACCCGTTCGCGGAGAAGGTGCTCATCGAGTGCTGCCTCGAACTGTTCAAGTCCTCCCTGGTGGAGGGCATCCAGGACCTCGGCGCCGCCGGGATCTCCTGCGCCACCTCCGAGTTGGCCTCCAACGGCGAGGGCGGCATGCAGGTGGAGCTGACGGACGTGCTGCTCCGCGACCCCACCCTGACCCCGGGCGAGATCCTCATGTCCGAGTCACAGGAACGCATGATGGCCGTGGTGAACCCGGCCAACGTGGAGGCCTTCGAGGCCGTCATGGCCAAGTGGGGCGTCGAGTACTCCTGGCTCGGCGAGGTCACGGACACCAACCGCCTCATCATCACGTGGGACGGCGAGACCATCGTGGACGTGGACCCCAAGACGGTGGCCCATGACGGCCCCGTCTACGACCGCCCGTACCACCGCCCGGCCGGGCAGGACGCCCTGGAGGCCGACCGCTTCCGCGACGCAGCAGCGGGAGCCGACCTGCCGGCGTCGGGCGAGGCACTCCGGGCCTCGGTCCTGGAGCTGATGGCCAGCCCGAACATGTGTGACAAGTCCTGGATCACCAGCCAGTACGACCGCTACGTGGGCGGCAACACCGCCCTGGCGGCCCCGGACGACGCCGGTGTGATCCGGGTGGACGAGGAGACCGGCCTCGGCGTGGCCGTGGCTACCGACGCCAACGGCCGCTACGCCTTCCTGGACCCCTACGCCGGCGCGCAGCTCGCCCTGGTGGAGTCCTACCGCAACGTGGCCACCTCCGGCGCCGTCCCGATGGCCGTCTCCGACTGCCTGAACTACGGATCCCCCGAGGATCCGGAGGTCATGTGGCAGCTCGCGGAGGGCATCCGGGGCCTCTCGGACGCCTGCCTCGAGCTGGGCATCCCGGTGACCGGCGGCAACGTCTCCCTGTACAACCAGACCGGCGCCAAACCGATCCACCCGACCCCCGTGGTGGCCACGCTCGGCAAGTTCGACGACGTGGGCCGCCGCACCCCGTCCGGCTTCCATGCGGACGCGGACGGCCAGGCCGTGTACCTGATGGGCGTGACCCGGGACGAGCTGGACGGCTCCGAGTTCGCGAACCTGCGCGGGCACCTGGGCGGCGTGCCGCCGCAGGTGGACCTGGCCGCGGAGAAGCTGCTCGGCGACCTGCTCATCAACGCCTCGCGGGACGGCATGATCGATGCCGCCCACGACCTCTCCGAGGGTGGCCTCGCCGCCGCCCTGTCCGAGATGGTGCTGCGCTTCGGCGTCGGCGCGCGGGTCTCCCTCGACGAGATCCAGCACCGCGACGGCGTGGACGCCTTCACCGCCCTGTTCTCCGAGTCGCAGGCCCGCGCCCTGGTGGCCGTGCCGCGCACCGAGGAGGTTCGTTTCAAGGACATGACCACGGCCCGCCGCTTCCCGGTGGCCCGCATCGGCGTGGTGGACGGGGCCTCCGGCGCCCTCGAGGTGCAGGACCAGTTCACCCTGCCCGTCGAGGAGCTGCGCGCCGCCTGGGCCGGCACCATGCCGAAGTACTTCGGCTGACCTGACCCGCCAGAACCCCCGCCAGAACCCCCGCCCGACGCCGGCACCCACCCCGGGTGCCGGCGTCGGGCTTTTTCTGTGGTGCTGACGGCCGGCGCGGTTCCGCGGCGTCAGGGGATCGTGCGGGAGATCAGTAGGCGGTGCGGGACTCGTTGGCCCGCCACGCCTCGAAGGGAGCAGCGGCGCGCTCCGTGGGGTGGTGGACCACGGGCATCGCGTCCCGGCGGCCCGGGGACTCGAAGTACTCGTAGAAGGCGGCGTCGTCGAAGCCGGCGGCCGCTGCATCGTGCCGGTCCGCCGCGAACACCACCCGGGTGATGCGGGACCAGAGGGCGGCACCCAGGCACATGGGACACGGCTCGCAGCTCGCGTAGAGCACGGCGCCGCTCAGGTCGAAGGTCCCCAACCCGAGCGCCGCGGCCCGGATGGCCTCCACCTCGGCATGGGCCGTCGGGTCATGGGTGGCGGTCACCCGGTTGGTCCCCTGGAAGACCTGGCCGTCCGCGGCCACCACGAGCGCGCCGAAGGGTCCGCCGTTCGTGGCGGCGTTGGAGGCCGCCAGATCGATGGCCCGGGACAGGTGTGCCTCGATCAGGGAATCGGCGGCGGCGTTGCCCGCGGAGTCCGCCCCCGCGGGTTCGCTCGCGGCCTCGCCCGTGACCACGCGGGCCGGCTCGGCTGATGGCCGCGGCCGGTCGATCTGCTCGACGCCGGCCACCGCACCCACCGGAAGCGGCCCGCCGTAGACGTGCGGGAACCACTCGCCGCGGGGGTCCGCCGGTACGCCGGGCTCGAGAACCACCCGCAGGCCGGCCCCGTGCAGGGTCTCCTCGTGCAGGGTCAGGAGGACCAGCGGTTCAGTGACGTCGGCATAGACCGCGTCCAAGACCAGGGCGACCTGGCGGGGGCCGGCGCTCGCGTGGAGGAAACCGACCTTCTCGATGGAGGCACCGCGGGTGGACCGGTCATAGAGGCCGGTGTCCAGTGCCCGCTCCCAGTCGGCGGCTTCGGCGATGTGCTGAATGGGCATGGGGCCCAGTGTGGCAGAAGCGCTGTGATCCGTCTCCGATCCCCAACCGCTCAGCCGACCTGCAGTTCGCCCATCTCGTCCCAGCCTTCGCCCTCGATCTGACGGCTGACGATCTGCGGCGTGGCTGCCAGCAGCGGGCGCATCGACTCCAGTCCGGCGGCGAAGTGATCGGAGGCCACGTGGGCTTCGCCGGTTCCGTCCTTGAACGCCTCGACCAGGACGAACCCGTTCGGGTCCTCCACGCTGCGGGACCACTCGAACCAGAGGTTGCCCTCCTCGGCGCGGGTGGCCGCCGTGAACTCGGCGACCGAGTCCAGGAAGGTGTCGGTGTATTCGGGCTTGACCTGGTACTTGACCACGATGAAGATCATGGGCCCAGCCTATCGAGTCCAGTGGACGCCGTGAGCACTCACGTCCTCAGGGACGGATCCTTCCGGACCTCGATCACCGGGCAGGTGTCCATGACCACATCCAGCCCGGCGTCAGCCGCGCGCTGGGCCGCCGCCTCGTCGATCACCCCGAGCTGGAGCCAGACCGCCTTCGCCCTGATCTCGATGGCCTGGTCCACGATCGCCCCGACCTTCTGGGAGTTCACGAAGCAGTCCACCACGTCGATCTGCCCGGGGACGTCCGCCAGTGCCCGGTAACCGCGTTCGCCGTGCACCTCTTGTGCACCGAGGTTGACCGGGATGATCTCCATGCCCTGCTCATCCCTTAAGAACTTCGCCACTCCGACGGCGGCGCGGCGCGGATTGGGCGTCAGCCCGACGACGGCCCAGCGGGCCCCACGGTGCGTCATCAGCCTGCGGATGGTCGCCGGATCGTTGGTGTGTGCCATGGGCCCACGGTACGCACTCCTGCATCCCGCCCCAAGCCCCGCGCCCTACGCCTGTGATCTACGGCACTGCGCCTCTAGACTCTGGGGTCATGTTGTCCACCCCGGAGCTCACGTCCAGTGCGGGAGCCGCGTCGCCCCGGACCATCGACATTGACACCACAGATCCCGACCAGGCCATGTCCGTGGGCGGTGACGTCTACCATCCGCACCGCATCCGACTCGACTCCCGCACGCGTCGCTTCCGCATGGGCCTGAAGGCGATACACCTGCCGAATCTCACGCTGGGATTGCTCGAGTACGGCCATCCGGTCAGTGTCAGGACACCGCCTCTGCAGGACTCGTAGGTCAAGTCCCTTGTAGTGGTGTAACGCTCTGATCCTTCGTTGGTGTTGTCAGGCGCTGAGTTCGAGGGCGGTTTCCGGTTCGGTGGTCACCTCGTCTCCGGTGTTCTCGACGGTGGTGAGGCGGCAGCGGTTCAGGACCTCGAGTCCGAGGTAGCGGCGTCCTTCGGTCCATTCGTCGGTCTGTTCGGCCAGCACGGCCCCGACGAGCCGGATGATGGCCGTCCGGTTGGGGAAGATGCCGACGGAGTCGGTGCGGCGTCGGATCTCGCGGTTGAGCCGTTCCTGGGGGTTGTTGGACCAGATCTGCGTCCAGACATCCTTGGGGAAGGTCGTGAAGGCCAGGATGTCGGCCCGGGCGGCGTCGAGGTGCTCAGCCACCGCGGGCAACTTCTCGGCCACGTAGTCGATGAGCCGGTCGAACTGGGCGTTCACGCTGGCGGCATCGGGCTGGTCATAGACCGAGTGCAGCATGGCCTTCACGGCCGGCCACATGGACTTCGGGGTGATGCCCATCAGGTTCGCCGCGTAGTGGGTGCGACACCGCTGCCAGACGGCGCCAGGCAGGTTCGCCGCGATCGCGTCCTTCAGCCCGGCATGGGCATCACTGGTGACCAGGCGGACCCCGCCCAAGCCGCGGGCGACGAGGTCGGCGAAGAACTCGTTCCACGCCGCCCCGGTCTCCGAGGTGGCCACCCGCAGGCCCAACACCTCGCGGTGGCCGTCGCCGTTGACGCCGGTGGCCAGCAGCACCACGGCGTTGACCACCCTGCCGCCTTCGCGGACCTTCATCGTCAGGGCGTCGGCGGCCACGAACGTGAACGGGCCGGCCGTGTCCAGGGGGCGGTGGCGGAAGGCCTCGACCTGCTCGTCGAGGTCCTCGGCCATCCGGGAGACTTGGGACTTCGACAGGGCGTTGATGCCCAGGGTCTTGACGAGTTTGTCCATCCGGCGGGTCGAGACCCCGGCGAGGTAGCAGTCGGCGACCACCGTGATCAGCGCCGATTCGGCCCGCTTGCGCCGTTCCAACAGCCACTCGGGGAAGTACGTTCCGGAGCGCAGCTTGGGGATGGCCACGTCGATGGTCCCGACCCGGGTGTCCAGCTCGCGGTGGCGGTAGCCGTTGCGCTGGGCGGTGCGGGTTGTGGCGGGCTTGCCCCACTCGGCGCCGACGACCGCGTCGGCGTCAGCTGAGAGCAGGGTGTTGATCACGGTCTGCAGCAGGTTACGCATCAAATCCGGGGAGGCTTCGGACAGGGCTTCGCCAAGCAGGCCGGCAGGGTCGACAATATGAGGAGCGGTCACCGTGGTGACTCCTTTCGAGGATTCTGTGCAAGGTTGACTCGAAGGATCACACCGGTGGCCGCGTCCACGTCTGCAACGACGTTGCCGACCACCTGTGCGTTACACCACTCTATGGGGCACTACTGACTCGTACCAGGTCAACTTCACTGTCTTCGGCTCGGTGTTCATGGGGTACGCCGACCAAACCGTTCAGATCAGCAGCCGCCGTGCCGCTGTTCATGGCCTCTCCGCGGAGACGAGGATGCAAGGCTGGAGCCAACCTGCGCGCGTGGTCGGCCTCAAGATTCCCCGGGTGACCCTGGAGCAGGAGTTCGAGGCCCTGACCGGCATGCCAGTCGGCGAGCCCCTCCGCTTTGATGGCGACTTGGACCTGGCCTCCCCAGGAGGACAGGCCTGGCGGGCCACCGTGCAGGCCTTGGCCCAGGGGCTGGATCCCACCTCCCCCATCTCCACCCACCCTCTCCTGTCCGGGCCTCTGACCCAGGCAGCAGCACGCGGCCTGCTCCTGGCTGCCCGGCACAATCACAGTCATCTCTTGCACACGCCGGCTCCACCTGATCCACCGGAAACCATCAAAGTGGCCCTGGAGTTCATGCATGCCAACGCGAGCCAGCCCCTCAGCGTGGAGGACATGGCCCGGGCAGCAGGCGTCAGCGTCCGGTCCCTGCAAGCAGGGTTTCGCAAACATCTGGACACCACGCCCGTGGCTGCCCTTCGCCGGATCCGGCTGGACTGTGCACGCCACGACCTGTCCTCCAGCCCTCCCGGGACGCGCGTGGCCGCGATCGCGGAACGCTGGGGTTTCCGCCACGTGGGCCGGTTCGCCATCCAGTTCGCGCAATCCTTCGGGGAGTCCCCGTCGGAGACATTGGCCCGCTCGTCCTGAAGGACGCCTGGACAACCCCGCTCCTATCCATAATGCGCAGGAACCTCTTGTGACACCGATGACGCCATCACAGCATGAGCAACATCACATTCCACAGGGTTTTGCCCCTAGGACGAAGGAGCCCGTCATGGACCGCATCGTGCCCGCAGATGTCCCCGTCGAAGAGTTCGACGCCGCCCTGAAGAAGTTCCGCACCCTTCTGGGCGCCGAGCATGTCGTCTCCGAACCGGAGGCCCTGAAAGAGTTCGACGACCCCTTCCCCACCACGTCCGGTGACGACTTCCGGCCCGGTGCCGTGGTGTTCCCGGAGACCACGGAGGACGTCCAGGAACTGGTGCGAATCGCCAACGAACACCGGATCCCGTTGTCCCCGGTCGCCACCGGAAAAAACCTGGGCTACGGTGGCGCCGCACCGCGCCTGGCCGGCACGGTGGTGGTTCACACCTCACGCCGGATGAACAAGATCATCGAGGTGAATGAGAAATACGCCTACGCCCTGATCGAACCCGGCGTCACCTACTTTGACCTCTACAACCACATCCAGGAACAGGGCTACAACCTGTGGATCGATGTTCCGGACCTCGGCTGGGGTTCCGTGGTCGGCAACGCCCTGGACCGCGGTGTCGGCTACACGCCCTATGGCGATCACTGGTCCTGGCAAACCGGCCTGGAGGTGGTCCTCCCTGACGGCGACCTCCTCCGAACCGGCATGGGCGCCATGAGCACGGCCAAGACGTGGCAACTGTTCTCCTACGGCTTCGGCCCCTACCCGGACGGGCTGTTCTCCCAGTCGAACTTCGGCATCGTCACCAAGATGGGCATCGCCCTCATGCCAGCACCGCCGGCGGCCGAGACCTTCGTCATCACCTTCGATCAGGAGGAGGACCTCGCCCAGATCGTGGACATCATGCTCCCGCTGCGCATTGGGATGGCGCCACTCCAGAGCGTGCCGGTGCTGCGCAATATTGTCCTCGACGCAGCAGCACAGACGAAGCGCACCCATTGGCTGCCCGATGGCGGCCCGTTGACCCCGGAAGTCATCCAGAGGATGAAGGACGAGCTGGACCTGGGCTACTGGAACCTCTACGCCACGGTCTACGGTCCACCCGAGCAGATCGAGTTGTTCCTGGGAATGATCAAGAACGCCTTCTCTGCAGTCAAGGGATCACGGTTCTTCACCACCCAGGACCGGGCTGAGGACACCCCCGGCTCCCACGTGTTGCACGACCGCCACGAGATCAACCAGGGCATCCCCTCCATCAAGGAGCAGCAGATCCTCGAGTGGGTCCCCAACGGCGCCCACATCGGCTTCTCCCCGATCTCCGAGCCGGACGGGGCTGAGGCTCAGAAGCAGTTCGAGATGGTCCGCAACCGCTCCTACGAGTACGGGCCCGACTACGCCGCCCAGTTCGCCGTCGGTCTGCGCGAGATGCACCACATCTGCCTGTTCCTCTACGACTCTGCGGACGCCGATCAGCGTGGGCAGGTCATGGCACTCGGCCGCACGCTCGTCAAGGAGGGCGCCGAGAACGGCTACGGGGAGTACCGCACGCACCTGGCACTCATGGACCAGGTCATGGACACTTTCGACTTCAATGACAACGCCCTGCTGCGCTTCCACGAGCGCATCAAGGACGCCCTTGACCCGAATTCCATCATGGCCCCCGGCAAGTCCGGCATCTGGGGAGCCCGCTACCGCGACGCCGGCCATCACCTTCCCCGCTGACCGGCACCTCCCTGCCCCCGGACTTCCTCGTTCCGTCCTCATTCATTTCCGAAAGGTCCACACCATGACCGAATACCGTCTCCCCGATCAGTTGCGCGAGGCGCAGCACTACATCAACGGCAAGCCCGCTCGCAGCTCGGACTCCACCACCATCTCCGTGCTGGATCCCGCCACGGGCCAGCAGATCGCCACCACGCCGGCCGGAACCACCGCAGACCTCGATGCCGCCGTGGAAGCTGCCCACGCTGCCTTCCACAGCGGCATCTGGTCGCAACTGTCCGGCCGCGAACGATCCCGGGTGCTGATCCGGGTGGCCCAGCTGTTCCGTGAACACGCGGAGGAGATCGCGCAGGTGGAGAGCCTGGACGTGGGCAAGCCCATCAGCCTGGCCCGGGCGGTGGACGTCAATACCGCTGCGGACACCTACGAGTACGCCGCCTCGCTGGCCCAGAACCTGGACGGTGCGGTGCGCCGCACGCCGCTGCCGGCCCACGCCTACACCCAGCGAGAACCGCTCGGCGTGGTCGCGGCCATCACCCCGTTCAACTTCCCGCTCATCCTCTCCACCTCGAAGATCGCCGTGGCCCTGGCCGCCGGGAACACGGTGGTGCACAAGCCCGCGGAGGACACCCCGCTCTCCGCATTGTTGACGGCGCGCCTGTTGACCGAGGCCGGCGTCCCTGACGGCGTTTACAACGTCGTCACCGGCTACGGCACGGATCTCGGCGACCACCTCACTGCACACCCCCAGGTGGCCAAGGTGGCCTTCACCGGGTCCACCCAGACCGGCGCACATGTCGCCGCCGTGGCCGGCCAGGCCCTCCGTCCCATCACCGCGGAACTGGGTGGCAACGCCGCCAACATCATCTTCGCGGACGCCGACCTGGCCAAGGCGGTCGAGACCACCATCTCGGCCTTCGTCTTCAACACCGGCCAGTTCTGCATGGGCGGCCCCCGGCTGTTGGTGGAACGTTCTGTCTATGACCAGGTGCTCGAGGCTCTGGCCGGCGCGGTACCCCACGTGCCGTTCGGTGATCCGCGGGACCCGGGCACCGTGATCGGGCCGCTGGCGAACCGCCGCCAGCTGGATAAGGTCACGGCCGCCGTCGAGCAGGCCAAGGCCACCGGGGCTCGCGTGGTGACCGGCGGCGAACCGGCCGAGATCAACGGCGGGTTCTTCTACCGCCCGACCGTGCTGGCCGACGTCGCGAACTCCGCCGAGGCGGTCCAACAGGAGGTCTTCGGACCGGTCCTGACCGTCCAGCCGTTCGATACCGAGCGGGAGGCGATCGAGCTGGCCAACAGCACGGACTACGGCTTGGCCTCCGGCATCCAGACGGGGAACATCTCCCGGGCTCACCGGGTGGCCGATGCCCTGGACGCCGGCATCATCTGGGTCAACGCGTGGGGCATGCTGGACCCGGCCATGCCCTTCGGCGGCGTCAAGTCCTCCGGCTGGGGACGGGAGAACGGACCCGAGCAACTCGAGGCCTACACCCGGACCAAGTCGGTCATCATCGCGATCGAACCGGACCCCGGGCCTGCCACCACCAGCAGCACGGCCGGCACAGCCAGCACCGGGAGGGACGCATCATGACCACCATCACCGCAGCCGTCACCGAATCCGGGGGCGCCCCGTTCACCCTCCAGGACGTGGATCTCGGCGCGCTCCAGGAGCACGAGATCCTGGTGGACATCAAGGCCGCCGGGCTCTGCCATACGGACCTCACCGTGGCGTCGGGAGCGCTGCCTTTCCCGTTGCCCGGTGTGCTCGGACATGAGGGTGCGGGAGTCGTCCGTCAGGTCGGGGCAGCCGTGACCTCGGTGGCCCCCGGGGACCGGGTGGTGCTGTCCTTCACCTCCTGTGGCCACTGCGAGGGCTGCCGCGGCGGTCATCCCGCCTATTGCGTGCGGTGGCTTCCGGACAACCTGCTCGGTGGGCAGCGTGTGGACGGTTCCTCCCCGATCACCCGGGGCGAGAAGGAGATCGGCGGGCACTTCTTCGCCCAGTCGTCCTTCGCGACGGCGGCCATCGCCGAGGAGCGCAATGTCATCAAGGTGACCACGGACCTGCCCTGGGAGCAGCTGGCCCCCTTGGCCTGCGGCGTCCAGACCGGCGCGGGGGCCGTGTGGAACGCCCTGCAGCCGGGTCCCGGCCACAGCCTCGTCGTCTTCGGCGTCGGCACCGTGGGTCTCGCCGCGGTCATCGCTGCGGCGTTGTCTCCGGCCACTCGGATCGTGGCGGTGGACCTGGTGGATGAACGCCTCGAGGTGGCCCGGGAACTCGGGGCCACGCACACCATCAATCCGAGCCAAGTCGACGACGTGGTCGCCAGCATTCAGGAGGTCACCGGCGGCGGAGCCCATGGGGTGGTCGAGGCCACCGGCAACACCAAAGTCCTGGAACAAGCCGTTCAGTGCACGCGCGGTCAGGGCGAGGTGGCCATCGTGGGCGCCCCGCCCTTCGGGCAGTCGGTCCAGGTGGACGTGAACTTCATGCTCCCGGGCCGTAAGATCCACGGCCTGACGATCGGCGATGCCGAGATCCAGTCCTTGGTCCCTGCCATCCTGTCCTTGGCTGAGCAGGGCCGCTTCCCCGTGGAGCGCCTGGTGAGGACCTATCCGCTGGCTGACATCAATACTGCCGTGGAGGACATGTCCGCCGGCCGCACGATCAAACCCGTGCTCCTGCCCTGACGGGATACAGCTGTGGCCCCGTGCCTCTGTAGAAGAGGGACGGGGCCACAGCGTCGATCAGCACCAGCCTCTCGCGCTTTGCGGGCAAAGATCAGTACTAATTCTTGCCCGCAAAGCGCGCCGGAGCGCGCCGGAGCGCGCCGGAGGGCGTCAGAGCGCGCCGGAGCGCGTCGGAACGCGTCAGCCCTGGTCGGCGACCTCGGTCGCGTAGCGCTGCATCAGCGCGGCGACCTCTCCACGGGTGATCGTGTCGTTCGGTTTGAACGTGCCACCCTCGTATCCGGTCGAGACGCCGGTCGAGGCCAGCCATGAGATCGCCTCGTGGTGCGGGTGCGATTCCGCCACGTCCGAGAAGGACTCTCCCCACTCGCCCTCCTCCGGCTTCACCGCACGGAACAGGAACGAGGCGAACGCTCCACGGGTCACGCTGTCGTACGGGAGGAACGTGCCATCCGCGTACCCCGTCGTCACGCCGGCGTTGGCCGCCCAGACGATCTCATCGAAGAACACGTTCGACTCCGTGATGTCGGTGAAGTCCTCGGTACCGTCCGTCACCTCCGGGTCGATGTACCGGTGGATGAACGCCACCGACTCGCCACGGGAGATGTCCTTGCCCTTGCGGTAAGTGCCGTCCGTGTACCCCGTCGTGATGCCCTGCTCCTGCATCCACCGCACTGGGGCGTAGTACTGCGAACCCTCCGGGTTGTCCGTGAAGTCCTCCACCGGCTCCGGCTGCTCCGGCTGCTCGGCCTCTTCGACCACGACGGACCGGGAGGCGATGGCCTGGTTCCCGTTGGCGTCCTCAGCCACGTAGGTCAGGGTGTACGCCCCGGCGGTGGCGGTGTCCACCGAGCCGATGACCTGCACCGACGCCGTCACATCTCCATCGGTGTTGTCCGTGGCCGACACCCCGGCCAGGGGATCGAACTCGTCACCCACGGTGAGGGTCGCTGCCTCGGGAACGGTCAGTTCCGGGGCCACGGTGTCCGTGCCCGCAGCCGCGGCGGTGAAGACGCCCATCTGCTCGGTCTCGCCCGCGGCCAGATCTTCGCCGGTCACGGCATCACGGCTGGTGGCGTACCAGGCGTAGGTCTCCCCCTCGGTCAGGCCGGCCCACTCGACCGTTGCCGGCCAACCGGACTTGGCCGTGGCCTCGCCGATCTCCTCATCGGTCGGCGTCGTGACCATGACCTGGTTGGTCGCGAAGGAGGTCTTGCGAGTCTCCAGCTGGATCGGCAACCGGGTGTCGTCCTCGGTGCCGTTGTAGCGGTTGCGGTCGTCATACTCGGTCGCCCCGAAGTCGTCCAGCAGCGGCGAGTAGGTGTCCACGGCCATCTCCGCGTTGTCCACGTCGATCTGCAGCAACCGGAAGAAGCTGGAACCGAACTGGAGCATGTCCGTGGCGGAGCGGCCGTCAACACCGGTCAGACCCAGTTCCTCAGCCGAGACCGTGTAGAACTGGTAGTCGGCCAGCAGCTCGACCACGTTGTTGCCCTCGGCGCCGACGTCCTTGCGCACCTCGATGTCCACACCATGCTCGTGCCCGGAGAGCGCGAGGAAGATGTTGCTGTGCTTCTGGAGTAGTCCCTCGTCGATCTTGGCCCCGTCGTGGGAGAAGGTCGCGCCACGGCCATCCGGATTGGTGCTCGGCTTGCGCTGGGCATGGGTCATGATCATGGCGTTGCGGTCCGAGTACTGGTCCAGGACGCTGCTGGCCCACTCGATCTCCTCGTCCGTCACGTCATAGGCGAGGTACACGGCGATGAAGTCCAGGCCACCGGCGGTGAACAGGTCATAGTGGTTCTCGTTGTCCCCCTCCTGCCACGGCGTGTAGGTGGCGTCGGCGTCCTTCCAGCCCTGCGTCTGCTCCAGCGCCTCATAGCGCTCGGGGCCGAAGTACTGGTTGTAGAGGTTGTCCGGACCGACGTCCATGCCGGAGCGGTTGTCATGGTTGCCCGTGGTCACGCCGTTCGGGATCTCGGCGTCGTCCAGGATCTTCTGAGCCTCGGAGACGAACTCGAACTCCTCGACGGCAATCTCGCGGTATTCCTCCTCGTCCGCGCGCGGGGTACCGGTGTGCCAGTTCTCCATGATGTCGCCGGTGTGGGCGACGTATTCGATCTTCTTCTCCTCGGCGTTGGCGACGATCCACTCGGCCACGGAGGTGTAGGCGTCGGCCCAGACCGCCTGCTGCTCCTCCGAGTAGGCGTCCTCTGCGGCACCCTCGGCGAGGTACTGCGTGTCGGTGAAGTGCGCGAGCGAGAAATCGTAGTCGGCCGGGTCCTCGAAGGAATCGGCGACCTCGTTCTCCAGGTCGTCGGCGAAGGGGTCCTCGCCGAGGACCAGGACTGAGGCTTGGCCCGCCTCGTCCAGGTGCTCGGCGCCCAGTGCACCGGACAGCACGAGTTCGCTCTCGTTGAGCCCGCGTCCGGTGGCCAGCTCGTCCCAGGACTCGCTCTCCGAGTTCCACACCAGCAGGTTGACCTGGCGGCTCGGGTCCACGGTTCCGGCCCAGCGCACCGACTGATCCTCCGCGGCTTCGCCGACCTCCACGTCGAAGCGCTGGAACGGCATCTGCCCGGCGGTGGCGCTCAGACTGTCCCCGGCCCCCTGGAGGTCCGTGTCCTCCGTGTAGTCGAACTCGAGCGAGGTCGGGGTCCCGTCCACGAGTCCCTGGAAGCCGCCCTGGGCGACGTCCGCGCGGCCGGCGTAGAAGGTGGTGGTGACGTCACCGCCGTCGGGGTTCACGGCCCGGGCGGACAGCGAAACCGTGCCCTCGCCCTGGCCGGTCTCGGTGCCGCCGCCCACCGGGATGGAGCCCGAGGTGAAGGTGACCGTATCGGAGATCGGCAGACCGAACACGGTCTTGCCCTCGATGGCGATGGTGTGCTCACCGGCGGCCATACCGGAACCGATGACCTGACCGGGCTCGATCGGCTCGCCATCGAGCGAGTACGTGGTGCCGGCCGCGACGAGGCCGGGGTTGGCCCACTCAGCATCGAACTCGGTGGCCCGGGTCAGCTCAGAGCCCTCGGCCGGGGTGGTGGACTCCAGCACGGCCTCCTGTTCGCGCAGCCCGTCGAAGGAGGCGACGTTCATGGCCGCCACCTGCTGGGCGTCCAGGGCGTCGCTGAAGATGCGGGCGGAGGCGATGGTGGAGGTGGAGTGGAACTGCGAACCACCGTTGGAGGAGTCGGCACCGATCGCCAAGTTGTGGGCCTTGGCGTTCGGGGGCCACTTGATCTCGCTGTCGGCCGTATCGACCTCGGCTGCCAGCTCCCCGTTGACGTAGAGCTTCGCGGTCTTGGACTCCCCGTCGAAGACGCCCACTGCGTGATACCACTCGTTCGGCTCGATCTCGACGCCGGCGTTGTGATAGCTGCCCGTGTTGACCGCGAAGGTCAGCTTATTGGCATACATGGTCATGGAGAAGCCGCCGGCTTCCTTGTTGGCACAGAGGTTGGTCTCGCCGGAGATCGGCAGCGCACCATTATAGCGGAAGGTGCATTCCACCGTCATCGAGTCGCCGAGCGTGGCGTACTGGTCCCCGAGGGGGTAGAGCAGTGCGTCATCCCCGTCGAAGGTGGCCGTGTTGCGGCCCAGGGCGGCGTCCTGCTCGATCACGGGCTGGCCATGGGTGGTGACGGGCAGTCCCTGCGCGGTCTCGGCGGGGGTGCCGTCGGCGAAGTCCACATTGACGACGTCGGCCTCAGGTGCCTCGATCGCCACGGAGTTGGCCTCGTTGAGTGCCGCGATCTGATCGGCGGTGGCGGGAGCGCTGAACAGCCGGGCGGAGTCGATGGCGGCGATGGAGTACTGGCCCGGCTGTCCGGGTCCGCTGTCCGCGCCGACCACCATATTGTGGGCGCTCTCCTTCGGCGGGACGGTCATGGGACCGCCGGCGGCCGCCTCGGCTGCCAGTTCGCCGTCGAGGTAGAGCTTCACGGATTCGCCGTCGTAGACACCGGCGGCGTGGTACCAGTGCTCGGCTTCGATGTCCGCCCAGGCGAAGGAGTAACCCCCCTCGGCATGGACCATGAATCCGGCCTGGTCGCCCTTGACGACCATGGCGAAGCCACCGGCCTCCTTGTTGCCGCAGAGGGTGTCCTCCCCCGTGGTGTCCGCGGCACCGCGCTTGAAGTTGCATTCGACCGTGAAGCCGTCGGCCAGCTGACCGTAATCCGACTCGGTCAGGGCGTAGGAGTAGGCGGACTCCCCGTCGAAGCCGGCCACCGACCGGGCCAGGCTGCCGTCCACGGAGATCTGCGGCGCGCCGAACGTCTCGACGGGACGGGCCTGGGCAGCATCCGCGGGGGTGCCGTCCTCGAACGTCACGTCGAGCAGGTCGGCATTCGGGGCGGCCACGGCTGCGGTGGCGTTGTTCACCGCCGGTGCCACGGGGGCGGCGGCGGCGATCGGCATGAGGGCACCGGTGGAGGTGAGGCCGACGGACAGGGCGAGGACGGCAAGAGGCAAGCGCTTGGCGGTCATGATCCATTCTTCTGTTGAGGGTTGCCACACTTAAGGCGGCGAGGATGACCCTCAGACGCTATGGAGCGGTGTTGAACGTCAGCCACTTCCCGCGTGAACGCCGGACACCAAGACCGTGAACCCGGCCGACGGAACCAGCCCGGGGTCACCCGGAACCACCCCGGAGGACGACCCGGAGCCGACCCGGAATAGTCCTCGGGTGGGATGTCCTGGCTCCGGCGGGGCAGTAGGTTGAACGGGTTCGGGGAATCGCGCCGGATCACACCGGCAGGGCCCTACGCGGATATCGCCGTCCGTTGCCCTGCGTTGCCAAGGGGAGAATCATGAGCATGGTGGAGACCACCACCGAACCGGCGAGCCACGGAGCAGGCTTCCCGGATGATCCGGAGCACCCGGATCATCAGCGCCACCTGCACCTGCACCGCCGGGGCCATGCCCCGCTCCCCCGTCCCCGGGACACCGTCCTCACCGTGCACGGGCTGGCCCCGGCCGCCGTCGCCGAACGCGAGGAGAAGGGGCTCGTCAACCGTCAGCCGCGGGACACCTCACGGTCCATCTGGACCATCCTGCGCGTCCACATCCTGACGCTGTTCAACCTCGCGATCGCCACCTGCGCGGTGGCCATCATCGTGCTGGGCCGCTGGTTCGACCTCGTGTTCTGCCTGGCCGCCGTGGCCAATGTGGTCATCGGCGTGATCCAGGAGTACTCGGCCAAGCGCAAGCTCGACGCCATCGCCCTGCTCCACCAGGACGCCGCCCACGTGCTCCGCGGCGGCACCGAGCACGCCGTGCGGCTCGAGGAGATCGTGCTGGATGACGCGGTGCTGCTGCGCCGCGGCGACCAGGTTCCCGCCGACGGGGTGGTGCTGTCCTCCGACGGTCTGGACATCGACGAGTCCCTGCTGACCGGCGAGGCCGACGCGGTCGGCAAGCTCCCCGGTGACGCCGTCCTCTCCGGATCCGCGGTCCTCTCCGGGACGGGGCTGGTCCGGGTCACGGCCGTCGGACCGGACTCCCATGCCTCCCGCCTGGCCACCGAGGCCCGGCGGTTCTCCAAGATCCCCTCCGAGCTCCGTGGCGCCCTGGACACGGTGGCCACCTGGCTGACGATCGCCCTGGTGCCCATCGCCGCGTTGATCATCAACGGCCAGGTGCAGGCCGTGGGCGACTGGGCGCGTGCCCTGGAGCAGGACGCCATCGAACCAGCCGTGGTCGCCTCCGTCGCAGCGATCACCTCGATGATCCCGCAGGGCCTGGCCCTGATGACCACCATCTCCTTCGCCGTGGCCGCCCTCAAACTGGCCCGGCAGGAGGTGCTCATCCAGGAGCAACCGGCCGTCGAGATCCTGGCCCGGGTGGACACGGTGTGCCTGGACAAGACCGGGACCCTCACCGAGGGGCGGATCATCTTCGATGGCTCCACGGACCTCACCTCCGCCGCACAGCCCGGACCGGCCGGCGCGGCTGGCCCGGATGACGCGGCTGATCTTCGCTCCGCCGGGGCACTGGTGCTGGCCTGGTTCGGCGCCGATGCGAACGCCAACCCCACCGCGCTGGCCCTCGCTGAGGCCTACACCACGCGGCCCGCCGCGGAGCCCACGGAGCAGGTGGCCTTCTCCTCGGAGCGCCGCTGGTCCGCCGTGGCCTTCGGCCCCGCGCCCCTGCACGACGTCGGTGCCACCGGAGGCGTCCCGTCCGGCGACGCGGTGCACGGGGCCTGGGTCCTGGGTGCCCCGGAGGTCCTGCTCCCGGCGTCCGGCAGCGGCATCGACCCGGAGCGGCGCGCGCACCTCGAGGCGCTGTGCGACGAGACCACCAGCCGCGGCCTGCGCACCATGGTGCTGTGCCGCACCACGCAACCGGCCGGCGTCGGGAGCTGGTTCGAGGCCACGGCAACCGGGCCGGGCCGGCATCTGCCGCCCGCGCTGGAGGCCGTGGCCCTGCTGACCTTCCGCGAGAAGGTGCGCGACGACGCCCGGGAGACCCTCGAGTACTTCCGCGCACAGGACGTCGCGTTGAAGGTCATCTCCGGCGACCATCCCCGGACCGTTGCAGCGGTGGCCCGCGAGGTCGGCATGGAGGTCGAGGGGGACGGGTATGACGCCCGCAATCTGCCCGCTGATCCGGAGGAGCGCCGGGTGGTGTTGCAGGAGCACTCCGTGTTCGGCCGGGTCTCTCCCGAGCAGAAGAAGGGCATGGTCAGCGCCCTGCAGCAGGACGGCCATGTGGTGGCCATGACGGGGGACGGGATCAACGATGCCCTGGCCCTGAAGACCGCGGACCTGGGGATCGCGATGGGCAATGGGGCACCGGCCACCAAGGCGGTCTCCCGCATGGTGTTGCTGGACAGCCGGTTCTCCCGCTTGCCGTCGGTACTGGCGGAGGGCCGGCAGGTCATCGCCAACATGGAGCAGCTGGCGCACATGTATCTGACCAAGACCGCCTATGCCGTGCTGTTCGGCGTGGTCTTCTCACTGCTGGCCTGGCAGTACCCGTTGCTGCCGCGCCAGGCCTCCACCGTCGATTTCCTCATGATCGGCCTGCCGACCTTCTTCCTGGCTCTGGTGCCGAACCAGCGCCGCTACGTCCCCGGGTTCCTCGGACGCGCCTTGCGGTTCGCGATCCCTTCAGGCCTCGTCATCCTCGCCGGGCTGCTGGCCGTCAACGGATACGCGCGCTGGTTCGCCGGCTTCTCGGGCGAGATCACGGGACCGGCCAGTGGCGTGGGAGAGGTGTCCCTGCAGCAGGTGCAGACCGCCTCCGTGATCACCCTGACCCTCATGGGCCTGTGGGTGCTGAACCTCATCTCCCGGCCGCTGACGAAGTGGAAGCTGTCCCTCGTGGCCTCGATGTACGCCCTCCTGCTGCTTGTCCTGCTGATCCCCGCGTCCCGGGAGTTCCACCAGTTCGAGATCCCGCCAGCGGACCTGACCCTCGCCGCCGTGGCGATCGGTGCGGTCGCCTGCGTCCTGCTCGAGGGAATCCATCAGTTCCACCGGCGGCGCCACGCCGCGTCGGCCACCTCACCGTGACGTCACGAACATGCTGACGCGGGCGAACATTACGCCGCGTACTGCGGGGTAGATGCCCTCCGCCGCTACACTCAGTAGCTTGCCAGCCGTGCCGCCGCGGCGGCGATGATGGCGACCCGTCCAGCAACCGTTCGGATCCCGATTCCAAGGAGCATCCCCATGGCAGCACCCAGCCCCGGCTATTCCATTTCCCTGCGCGTCGAGACCCCCGTGTCCTTCACCGCGACCTCTGACATCGCCACGGCCGTGGCCGGCACCGGTGCCGCCGTGACCGGCCTGGACGTGATCGAGTCGCACCACCGGTACATGACCGTGGCCGTCGGCTGTGACACGGTGGACGCGGCCCACGCCGATCGCGTCCGCGAGGCCGTGGACGCCCTCGAGGGCATCACCGTCCATGAGGTCACGGACCAGACCTTCCAGCTGCACGAGGGCGGCAAGATCGAGACCACCCTGCGAGTGCCGCTGCGCACCCGGGACGATCTCTCCCGCGCCTACACCCCGGGCGTGGCCCGCGTCTGCAAGGCCATCGCCGAGGACAAGGACCTGGCCCGCCAGTACACCATCAAGAAGAACACGGTGGCCGTGGTGACGGACGGCACCGCGGTGCTCGGTCTGGGCGACATCGGCCCGGAGGCCGCCATGCCCGTGATGGAGGGCAAGGCCGCCCTGTTCAAGCAGTTCGCCGGCGTGGACGCCTGGCCGGTGGCTCTGGACACCAAGGACACCGAAGAGATCATCAGCATCGTCAAGGCCATCGCCCCGGCCTATGGCGGCATCAACCTCGAGGACATCTCCGCCCCGCGCTGCTTCGAGATCGAGGCCCGGCTGCGCGAGGAACTGGACATCCCCGTCTTCCACGACGACCAGCACGGCACCGCGATCGTGGTCCAGGCAGCCCTCACCAACGCCCTGAAGCTCACCGGCAAGAAGATCGAGGACGTCACGATCGCCGTGGCCGGAGTCGGCGCTGCCGGCACCGCCATCATCAAGCTCCTGAAGGCCTCCGGAGCCCGCCACATCGTGGCCGCCGGCCGGGCCGGGATCATCGAGCGCGGCTCCCAGCATGCCGACGCCAACCGCCAGTGGCTCGCGGACAACACGAATGAGGAGGGCTTCTCCGGCTCCCTCAAGGAAGCCGTGGTCGGACGCGACGTCTTCATCGGCGTCTCCGCCCCCAACCTGCTGGACGAGGCCGATGTGGCCGCCATGAACGAGGACTCGATCGTGTTCGCCATGTCCAACCCGGACCCGGAGGTGCACCCGGCCGTCGCCTCGAAGCACGCCGCGATCGTGGCCACCGGCCGCTCGGACTTCCCGAACCAGATCAACAACGTGCTGGCCTTTCCCGGCTTCTTCCGCGGCCTGCTGGACGCCGGGGCATCAGACATCACCGACGAGATGCTCGTGGTGGCCGCCGAGGCCATCGCCGGGACCATCACGGACGAGGAACTGAACCCGAGCTTCATCATCCCCTCGGTCTTCGACCCCGAGGTCTCCCTCCGGGTGGCTGCGGCCGTGGCCGCGGTCGCCACCCCGCGGGGCTGACACCCCTAGATCGGGTCGGGAGGACATGCCGTGATCACTACCGGCAACTCGGCATGTCCTCCCGACTCGATAAGCCCGCTCAGTGTGGTGGGCCGGCTCAGTGTGGTGAGCCCGCTCAGGCCGGCAGCGTGGCGCTGAGACGGGGTACCGCCCTGGCCACCGGGCCGGGCAACTCTCCGAACGCGGTGACCTCGACCGGCTGGCCACGCCGGGCGGACCTCTTCCACGTCCCCACGGCGTGGCCGCGGTGCAGCACCGTGCCCTTGAACACCCCATTGCGCCCAGGGACCACGAGCGCCTCCTCGTCCCTCGTCAGCACCGCGGACCGGTCCTGATATCCGAGGACCATCTCGTCGAACCCGGGCAACAGGAGCGGTGCGGCGGTGGCCCGCGTCCGCTCCGCGTGACGGTCCGGCAGGTCCGGGGACATCCAGTGTTCCCGCCCGTCCACGTCCGCCGACAGCAACTCCGGGTGGAGGTCCGCCAGTGCCGCCCGGGCCTGGGTCTTGCCGACCTTGGACCACCAGCAGAAGTCCTCCACGGTGGCCGGGCCGTGGGAGCGTAGATACCGCAGCAGCAGCTCACGGACGCCGTCCTCCCGGTCACGCTGCCACCCCGGAGTGATCCACTCGGTGGCCAGCACGAGGCGTTGTTCCCGGCCCTCGGTGGGCCCGAAGCACAGCACCCCGCGCAGGGCGAGGAAGAAGATCAGGTGATACCCGCGGCCCTCGTCCACGGGCAGTCCCTCCTGGGTGAACCGGTCCAGGAGACCGGAACGGGCCAGCCCCGGACCGGTCAGGGCGTGGCAGGCGACCGTCTCGGCCCGGTCGAGCACGTCCGCGTCCAGGCCGAGCTCCCGGCGGCGCCGTTCGCTCGCCTTCAGCGTCTGGGCCGCGGTGAGGTGCAGAATCCATCCGAGATCCTCGGCCGCCACGGCGAACAGGGTGCCGCGCATCGGCCATGACCGGACGATGCTCCCCGCATCGTAGGCCTCGCGGACCGCTGCGACGGACCGGTCCACGGTGCGCAGGGCCAGGGACACGGTGGAGCCCGGGTAGTCCTGGGCCTGGGAGCAGGTGAGCCATCGCGCCACGTCAGCAGCTGTGGGCATCGGATCGACCAGCCGCTGGGAGACCAGCCGCATCCGTGCCACCTGTTCGGAGCTGAGAACCAGCATGCCCCTCCTTCGCTGGGGACAGTGTGCCACGGGGACCACCAGCTCGCGCCCGCTCCCGCCGTCTACAGCCGTCTCCCCCGGCAAGGACGCCCTCCCTGAGTAAAAGCTGTGAATCCCCCGGAGCCGGGCTGTGCACCGATTGACCAGACTCCGCCCGCGGTGAAGACTCGGGATATGCCCGAGCGGTCACCCCGCCACGGGCAGACGCCACAAAGGAGACGACATGAAACGATTGATCACCCTCGGCATCGGCGCGGCCCTCGGATACCTCCTGGGCAGCCGCGAAGGACGGAAGAATCTCGACAAGTTCGCCAAGAACGCACAGAGCTTCTGGAACGACCCTAAGACCCAGGATCAGGTGCAGAAGGCCACCCAGAAGGCCACCACCGCCGTGAAGGATCAGGCACCCGTGGTGGCGGACAAGGCGGCGGGCCTCGCGGACAAGGCCACGGACGCGCTGAAGGACAAGGCGCCCGGGCTCTCGGAGAAGGCCAACAGCGCCGCCCACACCATGGCTGACAAGGGTTCCGCTGCGGCGCAGGACCTGGCCGACAAGGCTTCCTCCGCCGCGGAGAAGTCTGCCGGCAAGCACGCTTCCGGCGACAAGTCCGTCAACGGTGCTCCGGACGCCCCGGCCACTGGTTCCGATGCGAATGCCTCGAGCGGCAACGCCAAGGCCACCGGCCCCAACGGAGACGTCCTCTCCGATCCGTCCCAGTCCCTCGAGACCGAGGGTGGCGGACCCGGACGCTCCTGACACTCGGACGAGTTGACCAGCTGACCGGCTGAACGACGGCCCCGGACCCTGAACGTCAGGGGGGACGGGGCCGTCGTCATGCCGGTCTCCTGCAGATCAGGCCGGTGTGGACGGCCCCGCGGGCCGGGACGTGCGCAGCCCGATCAGCACCAGCAGTGCCGAGGCGGCGGCCGCCACCGCGCAGACCAGGAAGGCCTGACTGAAGCCGCTCCCGAGGGACTCCAGGGCCAGCTCCGCCGCGGCACCACCGGGAGCCTCAGCGGGAATCGAGTTCAGGGCGAACGGGCCTCCGGCTTCGAAGATCCCCTGGGCCGCTCCCAGCTGGGCCGTCGGCAACGTGGACGCCGCCAGATCGGCGCCGAGTTGGCGAGCCGCACCGGACAGGGCCACCGCACCGACGAGGACGGGCCCCAGGGCGAAGCCGAGGTCACGCAGCAGGTTGGTGGTCGCACTGGCCATCCCGGCCAGCTCCCGCGGCACGGTGTTGATGGCCAGGGCGGTCATGGGGCTGAGCGTGAAGGCGAAGCCGAGGCCGGTCAACAGTGCCGGCAGCAGGAACTGACCCATCGAATGGTCGGCCGCGTCCAGGGTGGTGGCCCCGAGCAGGCCACCGAGGGCCATCAGGCTGAGGCCACCGGTGAGGACCCACCGGTCCGCGACGCGGGTCATCAGCCAGGAGATGACCGGGATCAGCACGAAGGCCGGGCCCTGCAGCAGCAGGAACAACAGTCCGATGTTGATCGGGTTCTGGTGCTGGACCGGGCCCAGCCACATGGAGAACGAGAAGCAGATGCCCAGGAAGGCGAACATGCCGACCACGGCGATGATCGAGGTGATGGAATAGTTCGGGTTCCGGAACAGGGACAGCTGGAGCAGGGGGTGCTGGACGCGGGTCTCGATGACGATGAACGCGGCCAGCAGAAGGAAGCCGAGAACCAGTGAGGCAACCACGGAGGGTGCGCTCCAGCCGGTCTCGGGCCCCTGGACCAAACCGAAGAGGACGAGGATCAGGCCGAGGGCGAAGGTGATCTGCCCCCACAGGTCCATCCGGCGTCCTGATTGGGATGTCGACTCCGTGGAGAACACGAGGCAGGTGGCGACCACCACCAGTCCGAGCACGACGACCACACCGTAGGACCACTGCCAGGCACCGGACTGCGCAAAGCCTCCGCCGAGCAGCGGCGCGACGATCCCGCCCGCGGACAGGCAGCCCGCCCACGCCGCGATAGCCCGGGCGCGCTGCTGCGGAGTGACCGTCACGGCCGCCACGAGGGCGAGGGATGCCGGGTACATGGCGCCGGCGCCGAGACCGTTGATGGCCGAGCCCACCCACATCATCTGGACCGAGGGGGCCAGGGCGCAGACCAGGGACCCGAAAGCCAGGACCACGGACCCGATGATGGTCAGGCGCCGGTGTCCGAACCGGTCTCCGAGCATGCCGAAGGTCAGCTCGAACACCACCACGGGGATCATAAATCCCGCCGTGATCCAGGTGAGCTGCGAGCCAACGGTGCCGAAGTACTGCTGGAACGTGCCGTTCAGCGCGCCCGGCAGGGCATTGGCCAGCTGCGCCACGAGTACGGCAACGGCGGCCGCAAAGATGGTGCCGTTGATCTTGGCCATGCGGGGCGGGGAGGCCGCGTCAGCGGCAGGCCTGGGCCGGGTCTGGTCCGCAGTGGGGATGGTCATGGGGACTCCTGGAGACGGTGCGACAACGCAAGGGACTGGCTGGGACAAGCACGTGATAGGTCCGACTTCCGTGCAGTGAGGTGATACACCCCACGGAAGATCGTGATCAGTATCACCACTCACAAGACAGTCTGTCAAGTGATTATCGTGAATGACAAAGCACTGCCCCGCCGGAAGGATCCGGCGGGGCAGTGCTGGTAATAACGAGGACAGTCATGCCGTCAATCGAGCGTGCAGAGCAGCCCTGTCCACGATGCGGTCATCTGGTCGAGCAGTTCCTCGCGGTCGACGGCCCAACCCAGGCGGAACCAGCGCTGGGACATGAAGATCAGTTGACCGAAGGCAATCGCACAACGGACCCTCCGGCTGCTCGGATCGAACCGGTCAGCCGAATCAAGCCCGGATGCCATGGCCCCGATGGCCCGGTCGTGCCAGGCGTCCAGGGCACTCTGAATCTCAGGATCGGCGGCCGCGGCCTGCAGCGAGATCATCATGTAGGGCTTGATGTCCGGCCATTGGTCGAACTTGCGGCTGAGGTAGGCCCGGATCGTGCCGGGGTCGTTGGAGGCCACCATCTCCGGCAACGGTGGCCGGTCCGCGCTCGTCAGCATCTCGTCAGCTCGCTCCACGATGAAGCGCACGAGCTCCGCTTTGGAGGTGAAGTGCAGGTAGAACGTGGCCCGTGTGGCACCAGCGGCCAGAGCGATCTGGTCGATGGTGGTGGCACCATAGCCCTTCTCGGTCATGACCTCCACCCCGGCATCCAGCAGGAGTTGACGCGTCATACGTTTTTGGGCTTCCCGGAGTGTGGCCATGGTGACCCAGCCTATCGCCTTCGCCATCAGCCGGCGCCGGGCCCGGGGGTAAATCCGGCCCGACGCCGGCCCGCACGCTCAGGCGTGCGCGCGGTTCCGCAGGGCGAAGGACGAGCCGTAGTGGTTCTGCGGCAGGTGGTCACCGCGCCCGAAGAGCTTGTGGCGCATGGTGCCCTCGGCGTACTCGGTCTTGTAGCGGCCCAACTGCTGCAGTTCGGGGACCACGTACTCCACCACGTCCTCGAAGGTGCCGGGGGTGATGTGATACGCGAGGTTGAAGCCGTCCACGTCAGTCTCGTCCTGGATGCGCGCCAGCTCCCGCGCCACGGTCGCACCGGAGCCGACGATGACGGGGCCGAAGCCGCCCACACCGACCCATTCGGCCAGCTTGCGCACGGTCCACTCGGACTCGGCGTCACCGGAGGCCTTCTTGAAGGTCTCCACGGCGGACTGGATGGCGTTGGACTTCACGTCCCCGATCGGCTCGTCGAGCTCGAACTCGGCCAGATTGATGCCCATCCAGCCGGACATCAGCACGAGGCCGCCCTCGACGTCGATGTACTGCGTCAGTTCCTCGTACTTGGCGCGTGCCTCCTCGTCGGTGGCCCCAGTGACGATGGTCTGCATGGACATGATGCGGATGTCATAGGGATCCCGGCCGGCCTCGACCGCACCCTGGCGGATTTTGGCGGCGGTGCCCTTGATCATCTCGTCGGTGGGCGAGTTGATGAACACGGCCTCGGCGTGTTTGCCGGCGAAGGCCCGTCCGCGGGTGGAGGCGCCGGCCTGGTAGATCACCGGGGTGCGCTGCGGGCTGGGCTCGGTGAAGGCGATGCCGGGGGTCTTGAAGTAGGTGCCCTCGTGCTCGATCCGGTGGACCTTGGACGGGTCGATGAAGACCCCGGACTCCTTGTCGTAGACGACCGCGTCGTCCTCCCAGGAGCCCTCGAGGAGCTTGTAGACCACGTCGAGGTACTCATCGGCGTGGTTGTACCGCTCGTCATGCTCCATCTGGTCCACCTGGCCCATGTTGATGGCGGCGGAGGGCAGGTAACCGGTCACCACGTTCCAGCCCACGCGACCCTCGGTCAGGTGGTCCAGGGTGGCCAGGCGGCGCGCGAACGGGTAGGGGTGCTCGTAGGCGGTGCCGGCGGTGACCCCGAAGGTCAGGTGCTCGGTGACGGCGGCCATCGGCGGGACCACGAGCATCGGGTCGTTGACCGGGACCTGCGTGCCGGCCTTCAGGGTGGCCTCGTCGGAGGATCCATAGACGTCATAGGGCCCGAGGACGTCGGCGATGAACAGGCCGTCGAACAATCCCTGCTCGAGGGTCTGCGCCAGCCCGGTCCAGTAGCCCAGGGTGTTGTAGTCACGGGCGCGGTCCTCGGGGTGGCGCCAGAGACCGGGTGACTGATGGGCCACGCAGTTCATGTCAAAGGCGTTGAAGAGGATCTCGCGCCGGCCGGTGGCGGTGGTGGGCACACCCTCGGGAAGCTGGTTCGATCCATGGGCGTTCTCGTTGCTGGGGACAGACACGGTGGTGCTCCTTCCATCGGTCCTGGCGGTAGCACCTGTCCGGTTGCCCGGTGGTTGCTGCGGCGTCATCGAGCCAGATCTCTCGGCCGCTCTGGATGGGTACCCATCGATTGCACCACACCCTGGGGCGCGACCCCAACCGGGGGTTCACGCGGAGTCACCCGGCTTTTCCGTTTTGAGGGCAGAGATGAGTACTTATTTCTGCCCTCAAAACGGGACGGGCGGTGTCAGCTTGAGGCGAGGACCACGATCGGATCCGTGGTCGGCGCCTCGGACCCGCCGTCCGGTTCCACGGTGACGGCGAGCGCCGCATCCGCCGGGACGTCCTGCATCCGCACGAGGGCGAGGCCGTCCTGGACCTCCAGCAGCCCGGCCGGCTGCGGGGCTGCCTCCCCCTGGATGGTCCACATCTGGTAGTCGCGCCCCTCGGCGGGAGCCGGCAGGCCCCGTGCGGCCAGCACGGTCTCACCAGACGGGGCGCGGGCCACCTCGACCTCACCTCCGCCGGTCACCGGTGACTCCAGCCGCTCAGCTCCGTCCACCTGCAGAATCTGCTCGATCGCCGTGAGCTGATCGCCCTCGGTCACGCCACCCGTGGGCGCCCACGGCTGGCTCACCACCACGGCCACGGCGATCGCGGCGGCCGCAGCGGCCGAGACCGCCCCCACCCACCAGCGGCGCGCGTCCGGCCGGCGTCGGGCACGGTGGCTGGCCAGATCGGCGACGCCGGCTCGCCCGGAGCCAGCCCCGGGGCGGCCGTCCGCACCGTGTCCTGCCAGGGGCGAGGCGCCGGCGTCCTGATCAGGACGGGCGTCCTGGCCGGACTCGGCCACGGCCGAGAGAACGCGGTCCCGCAGGTCGGCGGGAGGCTCGGCCGGTGTGCTCACCGCCAGGCGGGAGACGGTGCTGGTGAGGGCCTCGGCCCGGGCGCGGAGCTCGGGGTCCGAGCCGAGCCGCTGCTCGATGGCGCGGCGCTCGTCCTCGTCCACGGCGTCCAGGGCCCAGGCGGCGAGCAACTCCGCGTCGAACTCGTTCTTGATCTCGTGCTCGTTTCCGTTCGTCATGCTCCCACCCCCAAACAGTCCTGTAGTCGTTGGAGCGCACTGCGCATCCGGGATTTCACGGTGGCCAGTTTGGCCCCGAGTCGTTCAGCGACCTGCCGGTAGGTCAGTCCGCCGTAGTAGGCCTGCGTCACGGCCTCGTATTCCAGGCCGGTCAGCGTGCCGAGGCATTTCGTCACGCGTTCCCGGTCCTCCGCCGATTCCACGGCCTCGGACACGTCGTCCCGGTCCCTCTCGAACCCGGCGACCCCGGCCCGTTCCTCCCGGTACCGGCCGGACTGGGTGGAACGGATCAGGTCGACGGCCCTGCGGTGGGTGATCGAGCAGACCCAGCCGACCACGGATCCGCGGTCAGGGTTGAAGCGCTCGGCGGAGCGCCACACATCCACGAGGGCCTCCTGCGTGACGTCAGCCGCGAGGTCGGCGTCGCGCACGATCTTCCGCGCCAGGCCGTAGGCCGAGGGGGCCACGGCGTCGTAGAAGGCGGCGAAAGCCTCCTGGTCTCCGGTGGCACTGCGCTGGAGCAGGCCCACCAAATGGGCGTCCCGCTCGCGCGCAGCACTGCGGCCGGGTCCGGTGCCTGCAGTGCTCGTCATGGCTCCACCCTATCCGGGCATGGGGCCGGCACCGGCCTAACGGTCAGGGGCGTCGTTCAACAAGGGTGGTGTCTTCATCCGCATGGCTCCTTGGGTGTCGGTCCGGTGGTGGTCCGGTGGGGTGGTGGTCCGGTGGCCTGCTCGGGTGCAGGGTGCTGTCTGGTGTTCGGAGCCGATGCCCCTGCGGATGGGTCGGGCTTCAGACCTCGTCGGTGGCGCCGGTCTGGAGGTAGGGCACCGTGGGGGTGCCGTTGACCTCCCAGTCGCCCACCATCCGGGCCATGAACACGGCCGGATCGTGGCTGGCGATGGTCCTGGCGTTGCGCCAGTGCCGGTCCAGCTGCAGGTCCGTGCTGGTGGCGGAGGCGCCGAGCGTGTCGAAGATCCGCGTGCAGGTGTCCAGCACCAGCTTGGGCACCATCACGTGTGCCCGGTGCGCCGTCAGGGCGGCGCGGTGCATCGCCTCGGCCGCGGCGCCCTCCGATTCCCCGTCCGGCTGCTCCAGCCCGACGGCGGTGAGCTCCAGTGCCGCGTCCAGGTCCCGTCCGGCGGCGCGCACGAGTTCCTCGGCGGTCGCCTGCTGGGCGGAGAGCTCGCCGATAATCCCCAGCAGCTGGTCGTCCTCACGCGGGGTCAGCCCGCCCCCGGTGTTGGGTGAACGCTTCCGCCGCCGTGTCTGCTCCACCCCGTCGCGCAGCGCGGCCCGTCCGATGCCCGCCAGCAACGCCATCAGGGTGGACTCGTGGTGCAGCGGGACCGGTCCGTCGGCGGGCGGCAATGCCATCAGCTCCTCGACGCCGGCCCCGTGGAACTCCATGGTCCCCGTCCCGGTGAGGCGCTGTCCGAAGCCGTCCCAGTCGTCCTTCACGGTGATCCGCGGTTGCCGCACCCGCACCACGGCGAGCGCGACGTCGGCCCGCTGGGAGCCGCCCCGGCCGCCCGAGCCGACGGCCGGCGTCGTGCCCTGGTGCGTGGCACTCCGGGAGGTGGTGGCGCGGGGCAGGACTTTGCGCCGGAAGGCACGGGACACGCTCCGGTCCAGCTGGACGGTGGCCAAGGCCCACGTGGAGAAGATGCTGCCGGTGGTGTAATACTTGCTGCCGCTGATCAGCAGCTGCCCCGCCTCGTCCTGGGAGACGGTGGTCCCGAGCCCGCCGAGCGGTGCATCGCGTCCCTCGGACAGGGCGCTGCCGGCCACCTCTCCCTCGACCACGCGCCGCAGCCAACGATCCTGGACCGTGCGGTCGGGCTGGGCCAGCACATGCTGGACGAAGCTGAGGTGGCTGCGCACCAAGTGGGCCGTGTTGGCGTCCACCGCGGCCAGGTCCATCAGCAGCCGGAAGGCGTCCTCCTGGCTCGCCCCCGCTCCGCCAGCGGACTCCGGGACGCTAAGGGCGCCCAGACCCTGTTCGCGGAGCTGCTCGAAGGCCGCGAAGGGCAGGTGACGGCCAGCTTCCCGTGGCAGCTCCCCCTGTGCCACCTCGGCGAAGGCCGGGGCGAAGCGGTCGGACAGGGTGGTGTAGCGGGACGGCAGGGTCGTCATGAGAAGGGCTCCATCGTTCCTGGCGGTAGCACCCTGGCCCCAGGCGGGCGGGTTGCTGCGGCGTCGACGAGCCAGATCTCTCGGCCGCTCTGGATGGTGGTCCCCTCCATCAGACCACTCGGCGACGGCCCGGGTCCAATGCGAGGTATGCGGTGAGGTCAGAGAACCGTGATTTCTCCTGACCCCACCGGGTCATGCTGTGAGGTAGGCGTTGTCTACTGTTCGGAGACCGGGGTCAGGACGCCGGCGACCAGCGGGTTGTCCGTGGTCTCCAGGTACTCCTCGAACCGGGGATCGGAAAAGACCTCAACGAGCTTGCGGGTCTCCGGGGTGTCCTTGAACTCGGTCCCCACGATCAGCCACGAGGCGTAGGTCCGGGGCGGGTCCGGGAACAGGATGCCCTTGTCCCGGCCGATCTTGCCGGCGTCAAAGATGTTGGTGTAGCCGAGGGCGGCGTCCACCGAGTCCAAGGTCCGGGCCATGGACAACAGGTCGATCTCGGTGAAGTCGAAACGGCGGGGATTCTCCACCACGTCCTTGAGCTGGGCGGTGCGCGGCTCAATGTCCGGGTCCAGCCCGATGAGGCCCTCGCGCTCCAACAGCCACAGCGCCTGGCCCTGGTTGGCCAGGTCTGTGGGCACGGCCACGGTGGCGCCGTCCGGCAGGTCCTCCACGTCGTCGTACCGGGTGGAGTACAGGCCGAAGGCCCACTGGTAGATCTCCACCGTGGTGGACAGGTCGAAGTCGTTGCCCTCCGCCACCTGCTTCATGTACCACTGGTGCTCGAAGATCGTGGCGTCCACCTGGCCCTCGGCCACGGCCCGGTTGGCCTGGACCCCATCCGCGATGCCCACAGCCTCGATCTCGACGCCGTAATCGGGCGCGATCTCCTCAGCCACGAACTCCACCAGGCTCTCCTCTCCGGCCATGGCCGGCTCGTAGTGCACCGTCAGCGGTCGGGTGATCTCGGCCTCGCCGCCGGCGGCCACGGCCGGCCGGTTGGATTGCTGAATCACCACGAGGCCCAGCGCCAGGGCGGCCACCGTGGTGATGGCCGCCAGCGACCAGGGCAGCACGGTGCGTGACTTTCGCAGGGTGAAGCCGTGATCGTGTCCGGCCGTCGCCTTCTCCCCGGTGGTCGCCGGAGTCTTCTTCTCGGGGTTCATAGGAGATCCTTCAACAGGGGTGCGGGGCCGCTCAGGGCCGGGTCAGTGAACGGGCGATCCGGTCGCCGACGAACTGGACGAGCTGGACGGTGATGATGAGCAGGACGATCGTGCCGAGCATGACGGTCATGTCGAAGCGCTGGTAGCCGTAGGTCACGGCCAGGAAGCCGATGCCGCCCGCGCCGATGGTCCCGGCAATGGCCGAGTATTCGATCATCGAGATGGTGTTCAGGGTGATGGCGGAGGCCAGGCCGGGCAGGGCCTCGCGCAGTTGCGTCTGACGGATGATCTGTGCTGGGGATGACCCCGTCACGAGACCGACGGCCATGTTCTCCCGCGGCAGGTCGTTCAGGGTGTTCTGGACCAACCGGGCGAAGAACGGGATGCCGGCGATCGTCATGGGCACCACGGCCGCGGCGATGCCCAGGGTGGTGCCGGTGATCCACCGGGTCAGCGGGATGATGGCCGCCATCAGCACGAGGAACGGCAGAGACCGACCCATGTTGACCGCCCAGCTGAGCAGCCCGTAGGCCCGGTCCTGCGGGAACAGCCCGCGCGGGCTCGTGTTGTACAGCAGCACGCCGGTGGCCCCGCCGATCATGACCACCAGCATCATCACGATGCCCACCATGGCCCACGTCTCCCCGTAGGCCGGCAGCAGCAGGGCAGGCAGCTCGGACAGCGGAGTATCGGAGAGCAGCGGCTGGGAGGAGTCTGCGGTCGCACTCATGCCGTCGCCCCCGCCGTCGCGCCGGCCGGGATCTGGGTGGCGCCTGACGGCGGCGGGCCGGCGCGGTCTGGACTCGCAGCCGAGATGGCGGTCCCGGCGGGACTGGACCGGCCGGCGTCGCTCCTCAGGCGGGCACTGAGCCCGAGCCCGTTCAGGGCGCCGATGGCGCGCTGGGCCTGCTCGCTGCGGACCCCGACGACGGCGCGGCCCAGGGCGGTCGCGCCGCGGGCCTCGATGGTGCCTCCGAGCAGGGCCAGGCGGATCTGGTGGTCCACCGCCACTCGGGTGAACCATTCGGGGTCCACGTCCCCATCCCGGTAGGCGAGATCCAGGAAGGTGTCGAAGCCGGCCGGCAGCGGCAGCGCGGCGATCGGCAGCAGCTGCCCGCCAACGGTGGAGTCCTGGTCCGCGACGAGGGACGGCAGCGAGCCGTACTCCGCGAGCCGGCCGTGGGACAGGGAGGCCACCTGGTCGGCGACGTTCCGGACCACGTCCATCTCATGGGTGATGAGGATGATGGACAAGCCTAGGTCGGTGCGCAGGTCGGCGAGCAGGGACAGGATCTGCGCGGTGGTGTCCGGGTCCAGGCCGGAGGTGGACTCGTCCGAGAGCAGAATCCGGGGCCGAAGGGCCAGGGCCCGGGCGATGCCTACCCGTTGCCTCTGCCCGCCGGAGAGTTGACCGGGGTAGGAGTCGGCCTTGTGCAGCAGTCCGACGCGGTCCAGCAGCTCGGCCACACGGTCCTGCATCTCGTGGTGGACCACCCCGAGGTTGCGCAACGGGAGGGCGACGTTCTCGGCCACGGTGATGCGGCGCAGCAGGGCGGAGTGCTGGAAGATCGTGCCGATGGCACGGCGGGCAGAACGCAGCTGGCGGCCCCGGAGCCGGGACAGGTCGCTGCCATCCACCAGGATCTCGCCGCGGGTGGGCTTCTCCAACAGGGAGATGCAGTGCGAGAGGGTCGTCTTGCCGGCCCCGGAGGGCCCGACCACGGCGGTGATGGAGCCTTCCGGCACGGTCAGATCGATGCCCTTGAGCACCTCGACGGTCCCCCCACGCCCGGTGTAGGCCTGGTGCAGGTCGCGGATCTCGATCACAGCGCGCCCCCGTCCCGGGTGCCGGCCGCTGCCAGCCGGAAGCTGGCGCCCCGGTGGTTCTCCGCCAGCCGGTCCCCGCGGCCGAACAGCTTGTGTCGCAGGGTGCCGGACTCGTACTCGGCGGGATAGGCACCGCGGGCCTGGAGCTCGGGGACCACGTGCTCCACGACGTCCTCGAAGCTTCCCGGGGAGACCGCGTAGGCGAGATTGAAGCCGTCCACGTCCGTCTCCTCGGCCCAGTCCTGCAGCTGGTCGGCGACCTGCGCACCGGAGCCGACGAACACCGGCCCGAAGCCCCCGATGCCGACCCATTCGGCAAGTCGGCGGATGCTCCAGGGCTCTCCGTCCGCGGAGGCGTCGGCACCGCCCGAGCGGAAGGTCTCCACGGCGGACTGCACCGCGTTGGTCTGCACGTCCTGACCGATCACATCGTCCAGGCCGTACTGCGAGAAGTCGATGCCCATCCACCCGGACAACAGTGCGAGGGCACCACGGTGGTCCACGTAACGGACGTAGTCGGCGTGTTTGGCGCGGGCCGCCCCCTCGTCCGGACCGGTGATGACGGTGGCAAGGTTGAAGATCCTGATGTCCTTCGCGTCACGGCCGGCCTCCACGGCGGCAGCACGGATCCTGGTCACGGCCTGGGCCAGCTTGTCCCGGCTGGGGGCGGAGACGAAGGCGCATTCGGCGTTCTGCCCGGCGAAGGCTAGGCCGCGCGGGGAGGTGCCGGCTTGGTAGACCACGGGGGTGCGCTGGGGGCTCGGCTCCGTCAGGGCGATGCCCGGCACCGAGAAGTAGGTCCCCTGATGGCCGATCTCGTGCACCCTGGCCGGGTCCGTGTAGACGCAACCGTCCCGGTCCCGGACCACGGCGTCCTCGTCCCAGGAGCCCTCCAGCAGCTTGTAGACGACCTCGAGGTATTCGTCTGCGTGGTCGTAGCGCTCGTCATGGGCCAGCTGGTCCTGGCGGCCCATGTTGCGGGCAGCCGAGGGCAGGTAGCCGGTGACCACGTTCCAACCGACCCGCCCGCCCGTGAGATGGTCCAGAGTGGCCAGGCGGCGGGCGAAGGGATAGGGATGCTCGTAGGCGGTTCCTGCGGTGATGCCGAAACCGAGGTGTTCGGTCACCGCGGCCATGGCGCTGACGAGCAGCATGGGGTCGTTGACAGGCACCTGGGTGCCGGCGGTGAGAGTGGCCTCGTTGGAGCCTCCATACACGTCATAGGTGCCAAGCACGTCGGCGATGAACAGGCCGTCGAAGCGGCCGCGTTCGGCGACCTGGGCCAGATGCGTCCAGTAGCCGATCGTGTTGTAGTCACTGGAGCGGTCCTCCGGGTGGCGCCACAGCCCCGGGGACTGGTGGCCCACGCAGTTCATGTCGAAGGCGTTGAAACGGATCCGGCGCGGGGAGAGCTCAGGCTCGTTCCGCGGCACGGTCACGGGCAGGGTTTCGGGCACGGGGATGCACGTCCTTCCATCGGTCCTGGCGGTAGCACCTGTCCGGATCCCCGGTGGTTGCTGCGGCGTCATCAAGCCAGATCTCTCGGCCGCTCTGGATGGGTCCCTCACAGGTGACCAGATGGCGCAGGACACAAACTAATCCGGAGTCATATATCGACCCTTCGTGCCGCTGGATGGCCGCGGGTCCGGATTTGACCGCAAGAGACTCCGAATATGACGTGACATGACGCGGCGTCAAGATAAGTGACGGTGGAGGAGCGGACCGTAAAACATGCCGTTGAGTAAAACATGCCGTTGACCGGTGCATTGCCCCCTGTGGAGCTGTGGTTACCGGCTCTTCAGCGGTTGACACGGATACCCTGTGCTCTGCTTCACTGGATGAATCAACCATCCAGAGCGGCCGAGAGATCTGGCTCGATGACGCCGCAGCAACCTCCCGTATGACCCGGGAAGGTGCTCATGCCAGAACCGATGGAGCGTGATTCACCGTGACTGCCCTTGCCGAGTCCCTGACCGGTTCCAGCGTCCTCACGGCGCCGCCGGCCCCGACCACCAGCCTCGCGGTGGAGTTCCGCGACGTCGGCCGGTCCTTCCCCGCCATCGACGGCGCACGCACCGTGTTGCGGGACATCAACCTCACCGTGCGCCCGGGCGAGGTCCTGGCCATCCTCGGGGCCTCCGGCTGCGGCAAGTCGACGCTGCTGCGCGCCGTGGGCGGCCTGGACAGCGGCAGCACCGGGCAGATCCTGGTCGGCGGGTCCGCCGTCCGTCCCTATGACTCCCGCACCGCCGTCGGTTTCCAGGAACCCCGCCTCATGCCCTGGCGCACCCTCCACCAGAACGTGTCCTTGGGGCTGCCGCCCGGCATGGGACGGGCCGAGGGCCGCGAGAGCGTCGACCGTTTGCTGGACCTGGTGGGCCTGGCCGAGCACGCCGGCCTCCGGCCCCGGGAGGTCTCCGGCGGCATGGCCCAGCGGACGTCGCTGGCCCGCGCCCTGGCCCGGCGGCCCGGTGTTCTCCTGCTGGACGAGCCGTTCGGCGCACTCGACGCCCTGACGCGGCTACGAATGCAGGATCTGTTGCTGGACGTCCATGCCAAGACCGCCACCACCGTCCTGCTCGTCACCCATGACGTGGACGAGGCCCTCCAGCTGGCCGACCGGATCCTACTGCTCGGCCAGGACCCCGCTCCGGGTTCCGCCCCTGGCGCGACCACCCGCACCGTGGTCACCGTCCCCGGGGAACGGCCCCGGGACCGCGGTTCGGCCGAACTGGCCCGCCTCCGAACCGAGCTGCTCGGCGGTCTCGGTGTGGACGCCCACCGCCGCTAACCGGCCCCTCCTCCTCCGTACCCGACAGATCGTCCGGCGCCCCACCCCTCCGGGCCCCGGACACACCGCACCCCCTCGAAAGGCACCACTATGCGCTCACGCCTCACCTTCTCCGCCGCCACCCTCGCCCTCGCGGCCCTCGCGCTCACCGGTTGTGTGGCCGGCGAGGGATCCGGTGGTCAGGCCGCCGAGGCCGGCGCCGGTGGCAACGGCTCCGGCGGCGAGCTGAACATCGACTTCGCCACCTACAACCCGCTCTCCCTGGTCATCAAGGAGAAGGGCTGGCTCGAGGAGGAGCTCTCGGAGGAGGGCGTCACCGTGAACTGGGTCCAGTCCGCCGGGTCCAACAAGGCCAATGAGGCCCTGCGTGCCGAGGCCATCGACGTGGGCTCCACCGCCGGTTCTGCCGCCCTGCTCAGCCGCGCCAACGGCACCCCGATCAAGACCATCAGCCTCTACTCCCAGCCGGAGTGGTCCGCCCTGGTCACCACCGCGGATTCGGACATCACCGAGGTCACGGACTTGGTCGGCAAGAACGTGGCCGCCACCAAGGGCACGGATCCCTACTTCTTCCTCATCCAGGCCCTCGGTGAGGCCGGCGTGGACGAGTCGGACGTGACGGTGCAGAACCTGCAGCACGCGGACGGCAATGCCGCCCTGAACAACGGGTCCGTGGACGCCTGGTCCGGGCTGGACCCCATCATGGCCGGGGCGGAGGCCGAGGGAGCCGAGCTGTTCTACCGCAACATCGACTTCAACACCTACGGCTTCCTCAACGCCACGGAGTCCTTCCTCGCCGAGTCCCCCGAGCTGGCCCAGACCGTGGTGGATGTTTACGAGCAGGCCCGCGAGTGGGCCCTTGAGAACCCCGAGGAGACCGCGGCCATTCTCGCCGAGGTGGCCGGCCTCGAGCAGGACGTGGCCACCACCGTCATCGAGGAGCGCTCCAACCTGGACGTGGACCCGGTGCCCGGCCAGGCGCAGCTGGATGTCCTCGAGGTCGTCGGCCCGATCCTCGTGGAGACCGGTGACGTGGCCAGCCAGGAGAATGTGGACCGGGCCCTGGCCGAGCTCCTCGAGCCCTCGTTCGCCGAGAAGGCAACCCAGTGACTACCACCGATTGGATCGACACCTCCCGCCTACCGGACCGGCAATCGGCCGGTGACGGCAAGCCCTTCGGCCCGCCGGCCGGGCAACGTCCCGGGATCAAGGGGGCCCTTTCCACGGGAGCCGGGCGGGCCGTCGTCGGGCTGCTGCTGCCGGTGGTGCTGGTTATCGCGTGGTGGGCCGCGACCGCCGCCGGGCTGTTCTCGCCGGTGCAGCTGCCCTCGCCCTCCTCGGTGGTCAGCGCGGGGATCGACCTGGCCACCGACGGATCCCTATGGCACCACATCGCCATCTCGGTGCAGCGCGTCCTGCTGGGCTTCGTGATGGGCGGGGTCCTCGGACTGGTCATCGGTTCCATTCTCGGCCTGTCCGCCTGGGCCGACGCCCTGCTCGCGCCTCTGATCGGCGCCATCCGCGCGGTGCCGTCGCTGGCGTGGGTGCCACTGCTGATCCTCTGGATGGGCATCGGCGAGGACTCGAAGGTCACGCTGATCGTGATCGGGGCGTTCTTCCCGATCTTCACGAACGTCTATGCGGCGCTCAAGCACGTGGACCCTCACCTGGTGGAAGCCGGCCGTGCCTTCGGCTATCACGGCCTGCGCCTGCTGCGGACCGTGCAGCTACCCGCCGTGGTGCCCTCCGTGTTCTCCGGCCTGCGGCTGGCCCTCGCCCAGGCGTGGCTGTTCCTGGTCGCCGCGGAGCTCATCGCCTCCTCCATGGGCCTGGGATTCCTGCTCACCGACTCGCAGAACAACGGCCGCACCGACCGGCTGATCCTGACGATCATCCTCCTGGCCGTCATCGGCAAGCTCACGGATGCGATCCTCGGCCTGGTGGAGCAGCGGGCGATCCGCCGCTGGTCCTGACCTCCGATCTCACTTTGCGGGCCATGCTCGATGGTGTGCGAGGGACACCACCAAGCATGGCCCGCAAAGTGCTGTTGGCCTGAGGGTCCTACAATGACCGCCGTGTCCTCTTCTGAGCCTTTCCGAGAACCGTCACGACATCCCACCACCGCCGCAACCCCCGCGCACTCGCGTTTTAGCGAGAGTCCCCGCGACTCTGAGTCGAAGACCCTCCGCGCCGCCGGAACGTGGACCGGCCAGCAACAGACGCGGGTGAGCGTCCGCGAGTTCGAGTTCACCGTGGATGAGCCCGAGGCGGTGGGCGGCCGCAACGAAGGTCCTACCCCCATGGAGTACCTCGCCGGGGCAGTGGATGCCTGCATCACCGTGACCGCGGAGCAGGTTGCCTCCCGGCGTGGCCTGGAGCTGACCGGGATCAACACGTATTCGCTCGCCCGGCAGGACCGCCGCGGCCTGGCCGGCACCGCGGACGTCCAGCCGTACTTCCACACCTTCCGGCTGCAGCTGGCCATCGGCACCCCCGAGACGGACGCCACGGCCCTGCGGGACTTCGCGGCCGCCGTCGAGCACTCCTGCCCCGCAGTGAACCTGCTGCGGGACGCGGGCGCGGGCCTGACCGTGGCCTGGACCTTCGCCGGGCGAACAGTGGACCATGACGCCGAGGCCGCCTGCAACTGGGCCCTGGGCTATCAGCCGCGGATCGGCCCAGTGGACGCCCCGGAGCCCGTGTTCACCTGCGAGAACGCCGACGCCGGCCGCGGGACCCCCAGCGGCGCCGCTCCGGGCACACCCGGCCCGGGCACCGACGTCGTGCCGGGTGCCGGCAGGGGGCCCTGCGTATGACCGCCGCCGGACTCTGGACCGTGGCGCTCGCCCTCGCCTACACCGCCTGGCTCGTGGTCGGCGGCCGACTCATGCTCCGGCGCCAGGAGACCGGCAAAGGCGGATTCTTCGTGGGCGGGCGCTCCTTCGGGCCGTGGACCGTGGCGTTCTGCATCACCGGGCTGTTCTCCGGTTCCTCCTACATCGCGATCGTGGAACTGAGCTACCGGACCGGGATCTCCGCCGTCTGGTACGGCGTGGCGGAGACGGTGCAGATCCTGTTGATCGCGCTGCTGCTGGTCAAGCCGTTGCGGGAGAAGCTCGTGGTGACGGTCACCGGGATCATCGGGGACCGCTTCGGCCGTGCCGCGAAGGCCATCGGCTCGGTCATCACCGGGCTGACGTTCCCCATGTACTCCGTGGCCACCACCATCGCGTTCGCCTCTGCCCTGCACGTGGTGACGGACCTGTCCCTGCCGCTGTCCGTGGCCGCGACCGCCGTGGTCCTCCTGGCGTTCCTCTCCGGCGGCGGGATGCGCTCGGTCGGCTTCAGCCAGACCATGAACGTCATCATGATCGGGCTGATGTTCCTCGTCGGCGTCTGGGCCCTGCTCGCCAACCCGGGCTTCGGCGGCGCGGACGGGCTCGTGGCCCGCGCCTCCGCGGCACCCGAGATGCTCGACCTCTCGAACGCCGGGGTGTCCCTGATCGTGGCCTGGTTCGGCACCTTCATCATCAACGTGCCCCTGGCCCAGGCGGCCTTCCAGATGTCGATGTCCGCCCGCACCCCGGAGGACGGCCAGCGGGGCCTGTACCGTGCCGCCGTCCTTGGCATCCCGCTGATCCTGCTGGGCGTGGTCATCGGCGTGGCCGCCGCCCTGGTGCAGCCGGGCGAAGCCCTGCCGCTCGTGGCCGTCCCCGAGTACATCGCGGGAGTGGTGCCGCCGTGGGCCGCGGGGATCTTCTTCGTGGGGTTGTGGGCCTGCGCCCTCGGCTGGGCCGGGCCCTGCCAGTTCTCCGGGGCCACCTCGTTGGGCAGGGACCTCGGATCGGCGCTGAATCCGGCGGCCACGGAACGGCAGCTGGTCCGCTACACCCGCGTGGCCCTGGTCGGGCTGACCGTGGTCATGGTGGTCTTCGCCCTGCTGCGCACCGAGGAGTCGGCCTGGTGGAACGTGATGGCCTGGACCCTGCGCAACGGGGCCATCCTGGCGCCGGTGCTGGCCGCGTTCTTCTGGCCGCTGGCCACCCGGTCCGCAGCGCTGACGTCCATGCTGGCCGGATTCGGCGTGGGTATGGGCTGGTACGCGGCCTCCGGCTTCCATGCCACCGACTTCTTCCTGGGCATGCACCCGGTCTGGGTGGGCATGACCGCCAACCTGCTGGGCATGGTGCTCGTGTCCCTGGCGCAGTCCAGGTGGCGGCTGGTGGCCCCGGGCCGGGCGCGTCAGCGCGGGGTCACCGCGATCATCGCGGCCGGGCTGCTCGTGGTGGCCGGTGCGGCGCTGTGGCCCTGGCTCGTGCAGTTCGGGCTGGTGGGCGTGGTCATGCTCGCGGCCATGATCATGGTCTTCGTGGCGGTGGTCCTGCTGACCGAGGGCACACCGGCGCCCGACGCCGGCCAGGACCCCGCGAACGAGGCCGTTCCGTTCCGCTCGGAGCCGGCTTCCTGACCGGCAGAGGTGTCGCCTACCGTGGTCATCACCACCGCACGCCAGGAGGACCGACGTGAACGACCTGTTCCCGACTGAGCCCGACAGGGATGCTTCGGTCGCCGACATGCCCACCAACACCGTCACGGACCCGGTCTCCCTGGCACGAGTGCATGAACGCCTCCTGGTCCCGAACTTCCCGCCCCGGGAGTTGGTCTCGGTGCAGGAGCTGCTCGAAGACGTCGACCGGGGTTCGGCCACGGTGCGCGTAGTCGGTGACCCTTCTGACCCTTCTGACCCGGTGGCCGTGGCCATCACTGCCACCTTCACGGATTCCCCGGCCGTGCTGCTGAGCTACGTCGCCATTCGCGCCGACCAGCGCGGACGGGGCGTGGGCACGGCGTTGCTGTCCGGGCTGCTGGCCGGCATCACCGCGGACCCGGACGTCTCCGTGGTCCTCGCCGAGGTGGAGCATCCCGCGCACCATCAGGCCCACCCCGTCCACGGAGACCCAGCCGCACGGCTGCGCTTCTACGCCCGGCTCCGCGGCCAGATCCTGGACGTGCCCTACTTCCAGCCGGCGGTCGACGAGACGCAGGACGCCGTCTATGGCATGCTCCTGCTGGTTCTGGCCCCGCCGGACCGCTTCGTCCACGGGCAACGGTTGCTGCCGGAGGCTGGGCTGGCCGCCGCCCTGGAGGAGTTCATGGCCGGGACCGATCCGGAACGGTACCCCGTCGGCCCCCTGCTGGAGGCCGCTGGCCAGCCCGGGGGCGTCCGGATGCTGACCATCGCAGAGGTAGACCACGCCCCGGTGGTCCATCGCCCGTAGGCCGGAGGCAGCCCCTGCAGGGGCCACGGCCCCAGTCTCGGGCCGCCGCGCGGCTACTGCATCCGCGCGGACTCCGCGTCGATGAAATGCTGCGCCCGCTGGAGGGTGTGCGAGGAGTAGGTGCCGCCGGCCCGCGCGTCGAGCAGGACGGACTGTTCCACGTCCACGAGCTGACGGCGCAATTCACGGTGCTGCTGGGCATGGCCGTCCGGATCGTCCTCATGGACCATGGCTGCCAACGCCTCCGTGGACGCCAGGCCCCGGCTCCGGGTCCGTTCCAGCACCTCGGGGGCGAAGGGTTTGCCGTTCTCCCGCTGCAGCGTCTGGTTCTCCAGGAAGGCCTGGCGGGCGGCGATGATCTCCTCTGCCAGGCGGGTGACCTCACGGCCCTCGGCCTCCTCGCTGGTGCCCTTGATGCCCAGCACGCGGATCAGCAGGGGCAGCGTGCCGCCCTGGATCACCAGCGTGAAGATGGCGACGGAGAAGGCGATCAGGATCAGCTCGGCCCGGTAGGGGATGTCCGAGGGAAGCGACTGGGCGGCCGCGAGGGTGACGGCACCGCGCATCCCGGACCAGGCCAGCACGGCACCGCCGCGCCACCCGAGACTGTGGGTGGCCTGGAATTGGGCGTCCGCCCGCCATCGCTGCAGCCGCGCCGCGCGCCGTGGGTTGGCCTCCTCATCGCCTTCGGCGACGGCCTCCAGGGCGGCGTCCAGCTGCTGGGCCACCCCGGGGATGCGGCGCTGGCGGGCCCGGAGCCGGGCGATCAACGGGACCACGAACAGGATGCGCACCCCGAAGAGGATCACCGTGCAGGCGGCTGCGAGGACGACGGCCATCCACAGCCCCCGGCCGGAGGACTCGGCATCCGCGACGATGGAGGTGATCTCGAAGCCCATCAGCAGGAACACGCCGTTCTCCAGCAGCAACTGGATGGTCCGCCAGTTGGTGCGGTCGGTGATGCGGTCCACGGCACTGAAGCGCTTGGGCGCCTGATGCCCGGTGACCAGCCCGGCCGCCACCACGGCGATGACGCCCGAGGCCTCCAGGTGCTCGGCCGGCATATAGGCCAGGAACGGCACGGTCAGGGAGATCGCGGTGGTGAGCACGGGCTGCTGGCGGATCCGGGACCGGGCCCACACCGTGAGGGCGCCGACCAGCAGCCCGACCGCCACCCCCGCGAGGACCGCGTAGACGAAGTCGCCGATGGCGCCCCAGAACGTGATGCTGCCGGCGGTCGCGGCAATGGCGGTGCGGAGCATGACGAGCGCCGTGGCATCATTGACCAGCCCCTCCCCCTCGAGGATCATCACCAGCCGCGGCGGCAGTCCCAGCTTCTTGCCGATGGAGGTGGCGGCCACGGCATCCGGCGGGCTGATCACGGCCCCCAGTGCCACCGCGGCGGCGAAACCGATGTCCGGCAGGACCCACCAGATCAGCCATCCGGTGGCGAAGGCGGAGGCGATCACGAGCAGGACGGACAGTGCGCTGATCGTCTCGAGGTCGCGGCGGAAGTCCGTGATGGGGACGTTGACCGCGGCCGAGTAGAGGATCGGCGGCAGCGCGATCATCAGGATCCACTCCGGCTCCAGCAGAATCCTGGGCGCACCGGGGATCAGGCTGCAGCCGATGCCCACGATCACCAGCAGGATGGGTGCGGCCACGCCCAGCTTCGGCGCGAACAGTGAGACGAGGACGATGATCAGGACGCCGGCCACGGCCAGCAGTGCGAATTCTTCCATGGGGCCTCCCCGTCCCGGTGGCGTGGCGTCACCGTTGCCCATCCAGACTAATCCCGGCGCCGTAGCACGGCTTCACCGGGTTGGCTCGGCCGCGGGGGGCGGACGTACAGTGGAATCGACCATCCCGAGCGGCCGAGAGATCTGGCTCTGTGACGCCGCAGCAACCCGTGGTCGACGCCGGCCCCCCTTTCCGGGGGCGGCTTCGGCCACCAGGTGCTACCGCCAGATTCGATGGAAAGAAGGTTCTGTCTTGTCTGTTGCCCCCACGACCACCACCGAAACCGGCGCTCTCCCCGCCCCGCTGCCGGCCCCCTTGCCGGACTCTGTCCTGAACTCCGCCGATACCACCGTCCACCCCGGCCGGCCCGCGCCCCTGCTGCACGGCGGCCGCGGCGACGGCCAACCGGTGGACGAGGCGGACCGCCTGGCGTTCTGGGATCAGGCCGCACGCCGCCTCGACTGGGACACCGAGTGGCACACCACCCACTCGTGGACGGCCCCGGACCCGGAGGCCGAGCGCGGCCCGGAGATCCGCTGGTTCGAGGGCGGCACCCTCAACGTCGCGGTGAACTGCGTGGACCGGCACGTGGACGCCGGCCGCGGGGAGAAAGTGGCCCTGTACTTCGAGGGCGAGCCGGGCGACCGCCGCGCCGTGACCTACGCGCAGCTGCAGAAGGAGGTCAGCCAGGCCGCCAACGCGCTGATCGAGCTGGGCATCGGCCAGGGCGACCGCGTGGTCGTCTACCTGCCCGTGCTGGTGGAGACCATCGTCATCACCCTGGCCTGTGCCCGGATCGGAGCCGTGCACTCGCTCGTGTTCGGCGGCTTCTCCGCCGAGGCCCTGAAGTTCCGCGTGGAGGACACCGGCGCCAAGCTCCTGGTCACTTCCGAGGGCCAGTTCCGCCGCGGGAAGGCCGTCCCGGTCAAGTCCCACGCGGATGAGGCCGTCTCCGGGGAGAACAACATCGAGCACGTACTGGTGCTCAACCGCACCGGGCACACGGACACCAGCGAGGGCACGCTGAACTGGGTCGAAGGCCGGGACGTCTGGTGGCACGAGATCGTGGACCGCCAGCCGGAGACCCACACCCCAGAGTACTTCGACGCCGAGACCCCGCTGTTCATCATGTACACCTCCGGCACCACCGGTCAGCCCAAGGGCCTGGTGCACACCTCCGGCGGCTACCTCACGCAGGCCAGCTGGTCCTACGACTACCTGTTCTCCCACACGGACGTCTCCGCACGGGATCAGGACGTCCACTGGTGCACGGCGGACCTGGCCTGGGTCACCGCGCACACCTATGAAATCTACGGGCCGCTCTCCAACGGCGTCACGCAGGTCATCTACGAGGGCGTGCCGAACGCCCCGCATCCGGGACGCCACTTCGAGGTCATCGAGCGCTACGGCGTCACCAGCTACTACACCGCACCCACCCTGGTCCGCTCCCTCATGGGCTGGTTCCCGGAGGGCATCCCCGCAGGACCGGACGGGTATGACCTGAGCAGCATCCGCCTCGTCGGCACCGTCGGTGAGGCCGTCAACCCGGAGGCGTGGACCTGGGCGCGCACCCAGATCGGCCGGGACCGGCTGGCCAGGTTGGACCGCGAGGCACAGGCTGAGACCGGCGACGCCGGCGCGCGGGTCCCGCGCGACGGTTCCGTGGGCGTGCCCATGGTGGACACCTGGTGGCAGTCTGAGACCGGCGCGACCATCCTCTCCCCGCGCCAAGACGACGAGCGGTTCAAGCCCGGTTGTGGCTCACGTCCGCTGCCGGGCGTGGACGTGGCCGTGGTGGACGACTCCGGCGCCCCTGTTCCCGCCGGCCTGCAGGGCAAGGCCGTGGTCACCCGCACCGGGCCGGCGATGGCCCGCACCGTCTGGGGCAACCCGCGCCGCTACTACTCCTCGTACTGGAAGGACTACGCCGAGCAGGGCTGGTTCCTGGCCGGGGACGGCGCGAAGTATGACGAGGACGGGGACATCTGGATCCTGGGCCGCATCGATGACGTCATCAACATCTCCGGCCACCGCCTGTCCACCATCGAGATCGAGTCGGCCCTGGTCTCCCACCCCGGCGTGGTGGAGGCCGGCGTCTGCCCCGTGCCGGACGCCAAGACCGGGCACGCCGCCGTCGCGTTCGTGGTGGCCCGCGAGGGCTATGCCGAGGGACGCGGGTCCGCCACGGACGCTGGGACCGGTGCGGCCGGCGTCGGGACCTCCGCCGGTGGCACGCACCGGAGCCCAGCAGAGGAATTGCGCCAGCACGTGGGCACCGTGATCGGGCCGGTGGCCAAGCCGCGGGACGTGGTCTTCGTGCCGGACGTGCCGAAGACGCGCTCCGGCAAGATCATGCGGCGCCTGCTGACCCAGCTCTACGAGGGCACCGCCCTGGGGGACACCACGTCCCTGCAGAACGAGCCGTGCGTCGAGCAGATCGCGGACGTCATGGCGACGCGCCGCTGAACGGTTGGGTCTGGAGGGATTCACGCAATCAGCCGCATAAGGTGTGAATCGCTCCAGACTCAACGGGGGCGGGCGGCTTAGTCGTCCGCCTTGCCGTAGGTCCAGTACGAGGACAGGGACAGCATCTTCCGGTCCACCCCGCGCTCCTCGGTCAGGTGCCGGCGCAGCCGCTTGACCATGGACTTCTCCCCGTGGACGAAGGCGTGTACCCGGCCGGTGGGCCACTCGGCCCGGCCGATCCCCTCCACGGTGGCCGCCAGCTGCGAGCGCCCCAGCCGGTACTCACCACCCCGGTGCAGCCACGTCACCTCCACGCCCGAGGGCACCGTCAGTTCCCACTCGTCGGCGGGTCCGCCCACCTCGATGAAGACCTGCCCCGTGGCGTCCTCTGGCATCGCGGCGAGCGCGGCGGAGATCGCGGGCAGGGCGGATTCGTCCCCCACCAGCAGGTGAGCGTCCGCGGTCGGGTCCGGGGCGTACTTGCCGCCCGGGCCGGCGAACGCCACCTGATCCCCCACCGTCGCTGCTGCCGCCCATGGTCCGGCCACCCCGGAGGCCCCGTGCAGCACGAAGTCGATCACCACGGTCCCGGCCTCGGCGTCCACCGAGTGCACCGTGTAGGTCCGCCGGACGGGCCGCTGATGCCTCGGCAGGGACTTGCGCAGCGTCTGCACGTCGTAGGGCGGGGACAGCCCCAGTGCCGGGTCCACGAAGAGGATCTTGACGTACTTGTCCGTGTAGTGGTTGTCGCGGAAATCGGCGAATCCCGGGCCCCCGAGGGTCAGCCGTTGGAAGTGCTCCCCCAGGCGCTCCGTGGAGACCACATCCAGGACGACCTGCTTGCCCTTGCGACGGTCCGAAGAATCGCGGGTCTCCACCGGCCCCAGTGCCCCCCGGCCCGAGACGCCCTCCTGGTGATCGCCCTCCACGTGGCCGTACTGGCCATGCTGGCCGTAGTCGCTGTGCTCCTGGCCCCCGCCATGCCGATGGCGCCGGCGGTGGTGGTGGTCGTCCTTGCCGTACTTGTCCCGCTTCCCACGCTTGCCCACCGTACCGCCGGCCGCCACCTGCTCGCGCAGCCGGGCCGCCTTCAGGGTGTACTGCGCCGCCTTGTACTCGTACTTGGCCACGGCATAGCGTTCCCGGGCCGCACGGTACCGCTCGTACGCCTGCTCGACGCCCGGTTCGGAACTCTCGCCCGCTGGCTGGCCACGTTCAGCTGTCGCGCCCGCCGCCGCGCTCGGTGCCGCTGGATTCCCTGCCACCGCGCTCGGTGCCGCTGGATTCCCTGCCGCCGCGCTCGCCGTCTCCGGGTTCTCTGCCGTCGGGACGTTCTCGTCTGTGCTGCCCATGGGTCCTTCCTGTGGCACGTCATCGTGCCTCCAGTTCAGCCTAGGGTCTGTGCCGAGGAGCAGATAGGCGCGTCGGCCGGTCTTCGCGCACCGGACCACGGAGCGTCCGGGCAGGCATTGAAAGAGACCCGCTACGCCTCGGGGAAGATCTGCCCGATCGGCTCGCTCTTCTCGGCCTGGAAGGCCTCCTCGGCACGGCCGTAGGCCCAGTAGGCGGACAAGGACATCCGCCGGCGGTCCACCCCGCGGACGTCCGAGAGGTACCGGCGCAGGTCCTTCACCATCTCCCGCTCACCGTGCGCGAAGACCTGGACGTCACCCTCGCGCCACGGGGCCTCGATGACCGCATGGGCCAGCATGGTGGACTCCGGCGTGAAGATGCCGCTGCGGTGCAGCCAGGTCAGCTGGATGCCGTCCGGGGCGCTCAGGGCGACCTCGTCCTCCGGTCCGGCGACCTCGATGATCGCCAGGCCGACGGCGTCCGCGGGCATGGCCTCCAGGGCGGAGGCGATGGCCGGGACGGCGGACTCATCCCCGGCCAGCAGGTGCCAGTCGGCCGCCGGGTCGGGCAGGTACATTCCGCCGGGCCCGCCGAAGGTCACCGGGTCGCCGACCTGGGCGTTGGCCGCCCAGGGGCCGGCGAGGCCCTCGTCACCGTGCACCACGAAGTCAACGGTGAGAGTGCCGGCGTCGTGGTCCACGGACCGCACCGTGTAGGTGCGGCGCACGGGCATCTTCTCCGGGGGCAGGGTCTCGCGGAGTTGCTCCATGTCATAGGGCATCGTCAGGCCCAGCGCCGGATCCGCGAACATCAGCTTGATGTACTTGTCCGTGGCGTCCTTGTCCTGGTAGTCCGCGAACCCCGGCCCGCCCAGCGTCAGGCGCACCAGGTGCGCACTGATCCGCTCGGTGGCGACCACCTCGAGCAGGACCGGCGGCTTGGGCTGGCGTGGAGGACGGGCACCACCGCGCACGGAGGGGGACGTAGACATGGAGTCCTCTTTCGGAGTCGATGACGCATTCAGTTCGACCGTACGTCATTTCGCGCCGGCACCGTCCGCGGTTACCCGGCGGGCGGAATCCGGGCGTCACTCAGCGCCGGAAGGCAGCGCCGCGGTGGTCGTCCGCCAGGTGCGGGCCGGCGCCCAGGATCACCTCGCGGAGCGTCTCGACGCCGGCCCCCTCAGCCGGCTCGTCTGGCAGCAGCCCCCGCCGCCGCAGCTCGGGAGACACCAGGTCCGTGAACCGTTCGAGGTCCGCCGGGCGGACGGCCGCCGAGATGTTGAAGCCGTCCACGTCCGTGGCCTCCTGCCAGCGGATCAACTCGTCCACCACGGTCTGCGGCGAGCCGGCGATCACCGGTCCGCGGCCGCCGATGGCGATGAACTCGGCGAGGTCCCGCACCGTCCAGGTCCGGTCCGGCGACAGCTTGGTGAAGGCCGCGAGCGCCGACTGGTTCGCCTCGGTCTGGATGTACTCCAACGGGGCATCCGGGTCCGAGCCGTCCAGGTCCACCCCGGTCCACCCGCCGAACAGTGCCAGGGCGCCGTCGATGTCGACGAACTCCCGGTAACCCTCGAGCCGGGCCTGGGCCTCCTCGTCCGTGTCCGCGACCACCACGGTGGCCATGGTGAAGATCCGGATGGCGTCCCGGGTGCGCCCGCGCTCGGCCAGCCCGGCGCGGATGCCGTCCACCCACTGGCGGACGAGGGAGGTGGTGTTGCCGATCAGGAAGATAGCCTCGGCATGGTCCAGGGCGAAGTCCTGGCCGCGCTTTGAGGCCCCCGCCTGGAACAGGAAGGGGGTGCCCTGGGGACCGGGATGGGTCAGGGCCTGGTCCGGCACGGAGAAGAACCGGCCGCGGTGGCCCACGGGGTGGACCTTCTCCGGGTCCACGAAGACGCCGCGTTCCCGGTCGGCCACCACAGCCCCCTCCTCGAAGGAACCCTCGAAGAGCTTGTACATCACCTCCAGGTACTCATCCGCTCGGTCGTAACGCTCGTCGTGCGGGATCTGCTGGTCCATGCCGAGGTTCCGGGCCGCAGAGTCCTGATAGGAGGTCACCACGTTCCAGGCGATGCGCCCGCGGGTCAGGTGGTCCAGGGTGGCGAAGGTGCGGGCCAGCAGGTACGGCGCCTCGTAGGTGACGGAGGCGGTGATCCCGAAGCCGAGGCGTTCGGTCACGGCGGCCATGGCGGGGACCACCACGAGCGGATCCAGCAGCGGGACCTGCACGCCGCCGCGCAGCGTGGCATCGGTGGAGTCCCGGTAGACGTCGTACACGCCGGGGATGTCCGCCAGGAAGAGGGAGGCGAACCCGCCCTGCTCCAGGGTGCGGGCCAGTCCGGTCCAGTACTCCAGAGTGTCGAACCCGGCGACCCCGGACTCCGGGTGCCTCCACAGGCCCGGGGACTGGTGCACCGGGACCATCATGTCGAAGGCGTTCAGGAGAAGGGGGCGGGTCATACAGACGTCCTTTCAGAGGTTCTCTCGGTGGGCCGGTCAGGGTCGGCCACGGCGCTCGACTCGGCCGCCTGCTCGAAGCCGCCCACCACCGGGACGGCGTGCAGGTCCGTGAGCTCCGTGCCGCGTTGCTGACTGGCCGGATCCTTCGCCGCGAGCGCCGCGGCGACGGAGATGACGGACAGCACCGTCAGGTAGCCGGCGATCAGCCACGGGGCCTCCCCGCCGGCGGCGAACAACAGGGCGGCGATCATCGGCATCAGCCCGCCACCCAGGACGGTGCCGACCTGGTAGCCCAGGCTCACCCCCGAATAGCGGACGTGGACGGGGAACTGTTCGGCGAACCAGGCCGCCTGCGGTCCGTAGATCGCGTCATGGATGACGTTGATGCCCAGGATCACCACGAGGGGCAGGAAGGCGAGCGGGCCGGCGTCGAGGAAGGCGAAGAGGACCCAGCCGAAGACCCCGATGGCGGCATAGGCGGCCGCGGACAGGAAGCGGCGGCCGATCCGGTCGGACAGCCAGCCCCAGAATGGCGTGGAGAACAGGCCGATGGCCGAGGCCACCATCACCGCGGTCACGCCCGAAGCGCTGTCCTCGCGCACGTCCCTCAGGTAGGTCAGCATGTACACCGTGACGAGGTAGTAGATGGCGTTCTGCGCCAGCCGCAGGCCGATGGTGACCAGCAGCGGCCGCCGGTGGTGGGCCAGCAGCTCCTTCAGGGGAGCCTTGGCCACGTTGCCCGAGGCCTGATGCTCCAGGAACTCGGGGGCATCGGCCACGCCGAGCCGGATCCACAGGCCGACGGCCACCAGCAGGGCGGAGAGCAGGAACGGGATGCGCCAGCCGAAGTCGGCGAACTGCTCGGCGCTCATCACGTTCTGCATGATGAAGAACGCCCCGGTGGCCAGCAGCATGCCGGCGGAGGAGCCGATCTGGGTGAAGGATCCGAAGAAGCCGCGGTGCCGGGCCGGCGCATGCTCCACGCTTAACAGCGCAGAACCGCCCCATTCGGCCCCGGCGGACAGGCCCTGAAGGATCCGCAGGACCACCAGCCCGACGACGGCCCACCAGCCGATCACCTCGAAGGTCGGCATCAGCCCGATCAGGGTGGAGGCCACCCCCATCAGCAACAGGGACGCGACCAGCAGAGCCTTGCGTCCGATCCGGTCCCCCAGGTGGCCGGCGATGATCCCGCCCAGCGGCCGGGCGATCACCCCGACGGCGAGGGTCGCGAAGGAGGCGACGATCCCGCCGAGCTCGGACGCCATCGGGAAGAACTGGACGTTGAAGATCAGCGCCGCAGCGGTGCCGTAAAGGTAGAAGTCGTACCACTCGATGGTGGTGCCCGCGAAGGCTGAGGCCAGGACCCGCTTCTTGCCGGAGAGAATGTTCGTGGAGCTCATCAGGCCTGGCCGCCCTTCGCATCGCCGATGGCGTTGAGGCCCTCGGGCAGGGTCCCGTTGATCCAGTAGTCGCCCAGGGACCGGGCCCGGAAGGCAATCGGGTTGTGTGTGGCCACGGTCTGGGCGTTCCGCCAGTGGCGGTCCAGGGCCTTCTTGGTGGAAGTCGCGGAGGCGCCGACGGTCAGGAACAGGTCCTGGGCGGCGCCGATACCCAGCTCCGGCACCGTGATGGTCGCGTGTTCGATGGCCAGCTCGGAGCCGTAGAGTTCGGCGGGGACCTCGCCGGTGAAGTCCGGACGGTCGGCCCCGGCGGCCTCGGCGGCGGCGATGCCGGCATCCAGGGCACGGGCGGCGTGGAGCACCGTGGCCTCGGCGGTGAACGCCTTCGCGGCGATGCGGCCGGCGGCCTCCTGGATCAACGGATCCTCACGGAATGGCAAGCCGGAACCGGTGTTGAAGGTGCGCTTTCGGGAGGCGATGGTCGCCACCGCGTCACGGCGGGAGGCGCGGGCTATGCCGGCCAGGACCGCGAGCAGCACGAGCTGGAAGAAGGCGGCCTCGTGGACGGCCTCGGCGGAGCCCGGCACCCGGTCGAGCACCCCGTGGGCGGGAACAGTGACCCTGGTGAAGGTCGCGGTGCCGGTGCCCGTGAGCTTCTGCCCGAAGCCGTCCCAGTCGTCCTCCAGGGCCACCCCCTCGGCGTCGGTGGCCACCACGGCGAACTGACGGCCGTCGAGCTGGGCGCCGTCGGCGTCGGCGCGGGCGGCCGAGACGCGGGCGGCCGAGACGCGGGTGTAGTCGGAGAAGATCGAGGCGGTCGCGTAGAACTTCTGCCCGTTGAGCTCCATGCCGTCGGATGTCGGGGTCAGCGTGGTGTTCAGACCGCCCAGGGCGTTGCCGCCCTTCTCCGTGGAGGCGTTGCCCACGGTGGCACCGGCCAGGACCAGCGGGTACCACGCATCCTGGATGTCCCGCGGCTGGAAGCGCAGGGCCTCGAGGAAGCCGTAGTGGGAGCGGTAGATGTGGGCCACGTTGGAGTCGGCCTCGGCCAGGTCGATCAGCAGGTGGAAGAAGTCCTCGAGCGTGACCGCCGGACCACCGTGGGCCACCGGCACCCGCAGGGTACCGAAGCCGGCCTCGTCCAGGCTTCGGACGGCGTCGAAGGGCAGCTCGCGGTTCAGCTCCCTGCTCAGGGACCCTGCCGCGATGTCCTCGAAGAGCGGCTGGAAGTGCCTCTTGAGGCCGGTGTAGTCCGTGGGCAGGCCGTCGCTGAGGTTCACGCCGGGCCGGGCAGCGGTGATGGTGCGGGGTGTCGCGGTCATTCGGTGGTCCTTTCGGTCTCACCGAAGGATTCCCGTGGCGGGGACCAGACCGTGCCGGGTCATTCGACGCGGCATCGCTCAGGGAACCGCTTGAGCCGTGGGATCTCCATCGGTCCTGGCGGTAGCACCCGGCTGGGGAATCCCCACGGGTTGCTGCGGCGTCAACGAGCCAGGTCTCTCGGCCGCTCTGGATGGTTACCCGCCCACGTTAACGGACACCGGCACTCCGGGGCTGTGTCCGGCGTCACACAGCTTCACACAGGAGGTTCAGCCTCCGTGGAGAAGCAACTCCTCTGGCGCGGGAAACGGCAGATGGAACACCTCGGCCTGGGCGCCCACGGCGGAGGCGGCCCCGAACTCGTCGGCGACCACCACAATCCCGCCGGGACTGGCCTGGCTGATGCGCACGGGGCGATCCGTCCCATCGGCCCGCCGCAAGCGGTGGCGCTCTGCGAGGAAGCCGAGGCATGCGGCAGACGGTAGCACCCTCCAGTGTCCGTCCAACGGCGGGCGTCAGGCTCCAGCCGAGACCAGGACGGCGCGCACCGTGATCAACGCCTCCCCTTCTCCGCACGAACGGATGTGGGAGTTCGCCGGGAATAACGGCACACTGTACGAGTGTTGCACCCGCGGAGCCCACCGGCTCCACGTGCTTGTCAAGAGAGGAACGCCGTGTCGACTTCGGCCGCCAGAACGCCCGATGCCACCCCAGACGTCACGGCCCACAAGGCCACGGCGTCCACCGTGCCTGCCGGGGCGACGCGGGTGATCGCGCTGCTGGTGGTCGCCGCCTTCGTGGTCATCCTGAACGAGACGGTCATGTCCGTGGCCCTGCCGAATCTGATGTCCGAGTTCGTCATCGGAGCCTCCACCGCCCAGTGGATCACCACCGCGTTCATGCTCACGATGGCCGTGGTCATCCCGATCACCGGCTTCCTGCTGACCCGGTTACCGCTGCGCACCGTGTTCCTGATCGCCATGGCCAGCTTCCTGCTGGGAACGCTGGTGGCCGGGCTGGCGCCGACGTTCCTGGTGCTCGTCCTCGGCCGCGTCATCCAGGCCGTCGGCACCGCCATCATGATGCCGCTGCTGTTCACCACGGTCCTGAATGTGGTGCCCGCCCACCGCCGGGGCCGCACCATGGGCGTCATCTCGATCGTCATCGCCGTGGCCCCCGCCACGGGCCCGACCATCGGCGGCGTCATCCTCGACGCCCTCAACTGGCGGTGGATGTTCTGGATCATGCTGCCGATCGCCGCGCTGGCCATGATTCTCGGCGCCACCATGATCCGCAACGTCACCGACACCCGGCAGCTGCCGCTGGACGTGCTCTCCGTGGTGCTGTCCGCCCTGGGCTTCGCCGGCCTCGTCTTCGGCCTGAGCAGCATCGGCTCCGCCGCCGAGGGCAACGCCCTCATCTCGCCCTGGATCCCCTTGGGCCTCGGCATCCTGTCCCTGGCCGTGTTCACCTGGCGGCAGCTGGCCCTGCGGGACCACGCCCTGCTGGACGTGCGCGTGTTCAAGACCCCGACCTTCACCCTGTCCCTGTCCCTGATGGCGATCGGCATGATGGGCATGTTCGGGACCCTGATCGTGCTGCCGATCTACCTGCAGCAGGTCCTGGACCTCTCCGCCAAGGACACCGGCCTGATGCTGCTGCCGGGCGGTCTGCTGATGGGCGTGATGGGCCTGATCGTCGGCCGGCTGTTCGACCGCTTCGGCGCCCGCCCCCTGGTGGTCCCCGGCTCCGCTGTGCTGGCCGTGGCCCTGTGGGGCATGACCACCCTGACCGCGGAGAGCACCCAGGGCACCATCGTCGCCTGGCACATGCTGCTCAACGCCGGCCTGTCCTTCATGTTCTCCCCGCTGATGACGGCGGCCCTCGGCTCCCTGCCCCGCCGCCTGTACTCGCACGGCTCGGCGATCCTGTCCACCATCCAGCAGGTCGCCGGCGCGGCCGGCACCGCCGTATTCATCACCGTCATGACGACGGCGACGTTCGCCGGGGCGGCCAGCGGCGCCGAGCCGGTGGAGGCCCAGATGACCGGCATCCACAACGCCATGGTCTGGGGCGCGGTCATCGCCATGGTGGCGTTCGCCGGCTCGTTCTTCGTGAAGTCGGTTCCGGCGGACGAGGAGCCGGACGCCGTGGCCCACTCCCCGGCGCCCGCCCCGGAGACCACCCCCGTCCACTGACGGGTGGGACGGGCTACTGGCGGTCGAGGTCGTACTGGGCGGCCAGCCGGACCGGGGCGGAGCCGGCCCCGTAGCCCTCGTAGCCGTCCCGGCGCTCGACCACCTCGAAGAACACGGTGCCCACGGTGCGGGTGTAGAAGTGCAGGAACTCACCGCCCTCGTCCCGGTCGTACATCACGTCGTTCTCCCGTAGCTCGGCGAGGAAGGCCTCGTCCAGGGCGAAGCGCGCGGCCAGGTCCTCGTAGTAGTTCGAGGGGACGGGCAGCATGCGCAGTCCCCGGGCACGGGAACGGCGCGCCACCTCGACGGCGTCCGAGGCCAGGAACGCCACATGCTGCGGGTAGGCGGCCTTCAGCCGGAGTTCGTCGTGGTCGATGTGACCGGAGACCGTGCGGGTGCTGGCCGACCGGCGGCCCGGGTCCAGGCCGTGCGGGATGAGGTTCAGCGGCACGCGGACGGCGCCGTCCGGGGTGCGCATCACCTCGGAACGCACGAGGCCTTGCGGGGAGGCGACGTCATTGCTGACCTGCGCCTCGAGCCCGAACAGCGAGCGGTAGAACAGCACGCCCTCCTCGAACCACTGCCAGGGCTGGGCCAGGTTGACGTGGTCGATCCCGAGGATCAGCCCGTCCCCGGCCACGACGCCGGCCGCGTCCGTCCCAGCCCCCGCGTCACCGGACGCGGCGGCACCGGCTCCCCGGCCGGCGTCGTTCCGGCCGTACTCGCCCACCCACTGGGGCGCGGCGGCCGAGGTGGGGGCGAGGAACACCTCGGTGCCGTCCGGGGCCTGCACCCCGCGCAGCACCATCTCGTCCGCCCGGTTGGCCCGCCAGGCCTGGGGGTAGTGCAGGGCGCGGGCGTGGTCCGCGGTGGTGCGGGGATCCGGCACCTGCAGGCCGACCGAGGCGATGACGGATCCGCCGGCGTGTTCCAGCGGCGCCTCGGTGCGGTCGTTGGTGACCACGCGGGCGTGGCCGGCCGAGAAGAGGTGGACGTCCTTGGTGCGGTGGCGTCCGTGGTCGGCGAAGCCCAGCTGCGTCAGCACCTCGGCCAGATCCGCGGGTTCCGCGGCGCGGACCTCGGCGAAGTCCCACCCGGTGGGGTGGGCGGGGGCGTCCCCCGCCTGGGCGTCGTCCAGCCACTGCAGGGAGCGCATGGCCTCCCGGGCGGTCCGCACGGACTCCGTCTGGCGGTAGACGTCCGAGAAGACCTCCAGGGAGATCGGCCCCGTATAGCCGGTGGCGTAGAGCTCCCGCATGAAGGTGACCAGGTCGAAGCCGCCCTCGCCGGGGAAGTTGCGGTGATGGCGGGACCAGGACAGCACGTCCATCAGCATGATCGGCGCATCCGCCATCTGCACGAAGAACACCTTCTCCCCGGGGATGGCCCGGAAACCGCTGACATCGCCGCGGCGGGAGAGGATGTGGAATGAGTCCAGGCAGACGCCGAGGTTGGGCCGGTCGGCCTGTTCCACCAGGGACCAGGCGTGCTCGTAGGTGTTCACGAACCGGCCCCAGGCCAGGGCCTCGTAGGCGATGCGGATCTGGTAGCGGGCGGCGAGGTCCGCAGCGCGGCGGAGCTGCTCCACCGCGACCTCGTCCTCCCAGCTCGTGGCGGTGCCGACGTTGGAGCACAGCAGGATCAGGTCCACGCCCAGGCGTTGCATGAGCTGGAACTTGCCCTCGAGCCGGCGCAGGTTGTCCTGGAAGACGCTCTCCTCCACCCCCTCCAGGTCCCGGAAGGGTTGGTAGAGGTCCAGGGTCAGCCCGAGCTCCGCGGCGAGGTCGCGTACCTGCTCCGGGGACAGCGGCGAGGCGACCAGGTCCGGCTCGAACACCTCGATCCCATCGAAGCCGGCCTCCGCGGCGGCGCGCATCTTCTCCTCGAACGTGCCCGCCAGGCAGACGGTGGCGATCGACGTGCGGGACATGCGAAGGGGCTCTACGTTCACGGCGTTGACGGCGGGGGCACTCTGGCTCATGCCATTAACCCTACGTCGGTTCTCAACCCTGCTTCGCGGCGACGAGCTCCAGGAAGTGCGCCCGCACCCGTTCGGGATCGGCGTTGAGCCCGGTCATCAGGCCGAAGGCGTCCAGGGCCTGGCCCACGGCCATGGTCCCGCCGTCCACCACCTGGCAGCCGGCCGCACGGGCCGCCACCACCAGCTCGGTCTCCACCGGCAGGTACACCACGTCCGAGACCCACAGTTCAGGGCGCAGCCAGGCGGCATCCACCGGGATGCCGGGATGGGTGTGCATCCCCACGGGTGTGCAGTGGGCGAAGCCGGTGGCGGTGGCCAGGGCGTCCTGCAGCTCGGCGTGCGGACGGGCCATGACCTGCTGGTCCGGAAACTGCTCCTGCAGGTCGGCCGCCCGGGCCGTGGCCCGCTCGAGGTCGAGGTCGATCAGGGTGAGCCGCCCGGCCCCGGCGCGCAGGAGCGCGTAGGCCACGGCCGAGCCGGCCCCACCGGCGCCGAGCTGGACTACCGAGGCCAGGTCAGGGTCCGCCAGGGTGTTCTTCAGCCCGGTGATATAGCCGGAGTAGTCGGTGTTGTGGCCCACGGACCGGCCGTTCTCGAACACCACGGTGTTCACCGCACCGAGGTTGCGGGCGTCCTCGTCCACCTCGTCCAGGTGCGCCATGATGGTCTGCTTGAACGGGTGGGTGATGTTGAACGCGTTGAAGCCCAGACGCCGGCCGTACTCCAGTAGCCGCGGGGCCTCGGCCTGCGCCGCCTGGCCCTCGAAGCCCAGGGCCGCCACGTCCACCGGGCGGTAGAGGTAGAGGAGTCCGTGCTCGCGGCCCTCCTGCTCATGCATGGGCGGGGTCAGCGAGGTCGTGATCCCGTCCCCGATCAACCCGACCAGATACGATTCCCCGGCGGTGCTCATGCGTACTCCATTCTCGTGGTCAATCCCGGTGGCCGCCCTTAACGGTAGCCGCGTCAGGCCGGGGCCTGCGTACCGTCGTCCTCGTACACCGTGGCGCCGGCCAGGTCCCGGCCGGCGAGGTACCCGAAGGTCAGGGCGGGGCCCAGGTTGATGCCACCGGCCGGGTAGAAGCCGCGCATGATCGAGGCGTGGTCGTTGCCCGCCGTGTACAGGCCCTGGATCGGCGCACCGCCGGCATCCACGACTCGCGCCTGGGTGTCCGCCGCGATCCCGGCGAAGGTGCCGAAGGAGCCCGGGCGCACGTGGACCGCGTAGAACGGCCCCTTCTCGAGCGGAGCCAGGGACGGGTTGGGCCCCACCTCCGGGTCCCCGCCGTACCGGTTGAACGCGGTGGCACCGCGGGCGAACTCCGGGTCCTCTCCGCGCCGGGCGTTCTCGTTGAACTCGGCCACCGTCCGGGTCAGCCCGGCCGGGTCGATCCCGCACTTCTCGGCCAGCTCCTCGATCGTCTCCCCCTTCACGAGGTAACCGGTCTTCAGGTAAGGGGTCAGCGGCATCGGGATCGGCTTGGCGAAGCCCAGCGAGTAACGGCGGATGGCGGTGGAGTCGGCGATCTGCCACGACTCCACCGGCTCACCCTCCGGCGTGGCCGCGAGCATCCCGTCCACATAGTCGTAGTAGCCGTTGGCCTCGTTCACGAACCGCCGCCCGTCCCGGCGCACGCCGATGGAGCCCGGCTTGGCCCGGTCCATGATGTGCGGGAACACCCCGTGCCGGTTGCCCGGGTACGGCACCAGGGAGACGGGGCACCAGGCGGCCGGGGCCTCCATGTCCGCGTCGAACACGCCGCCGGCGGCCAGTGCCAGGTCCAGCCCGTCCCCGGTGGTCTCCTCGGGCGCCAGCGTCCAGTGCTCATTGCCCGTGGGCGTCCGGGGAAACACGTCCCGACGCCGGCCCACGTCCTGGGGGAATCCTCCGGTCGCCAACACCACGCCGCGCTGCGCGCGGACGTACCGGCCGCCGTCGGGAGAACCGACGATGGCGCCCGTGATGCGGCCCTCCGCGGACCGCACGAGGACCTGGACCGGGGCATTGACCTGGATGTCCACCCCGAGGTCGTCCGCGGACTTCATCAGGCGGCCGGTCAGCGCCGTGCCGTTGACCAGGTGCATGGACCGGCCCCGGGTGACCATGTCCAGCACGTGCGGGACCACCCGCTTGACCGAGTGGATCCAGCCCTCGGGCTTGAGTTTGGAGGCCTTGAGGAAGGTGGAGAGGTCCTGGCCGGCCATGATGCCCATGCCGAAGAAGGAGGTGGGGTAGTACTGCCGGCGCATCTTCTTCAGCAGCGCCGGCCCGAACTCCTTGGCGTGCACGGGCGCGGGGCCCACGGAGCGGTTGCCGGTGCCCGCGCCGGGGAGGTCTCCGTAGATGTCATTGATCTTGGCACCGGTGACGAAGCGCATGAAGGTCTTGGTGTGGAAGAACCCGACCATGTGGGGCACGGCCTCGAGGAACGCGTCGATCTTCTCCCCGGCGGCCTCGGTATACCGATCGCCGAGCACGGCCCGCAGGTAGGCGCGGAACTGCTCGCGGTCCTCGTCGACGCCCTCGGCCCGGGCCAGGGCGGTCCCCGGGGTCCAGGCCCAGCCGCCGGACCAGCTCGTGGCGCCGCCGCAGGCCGGTGCCTTCTCGGCGACCAGCACGGACAGGCCGTGATAGGCCGCCGTCACGGCCGCCGCCAGTCCCCCGGCACCGGAACCGGCGACCAGGACGTCGACGTCCTCCACCGGAACGTCCAGCGCGAGGGCGTCGTCCTCGGAGAGCAGGTAGGGGGTTGCGGTCTGGGTCATGGAAGCATTCTCACTTCTCTTGCATCGGTGTTCTGACGGTCGGCACAGGATGGCCGGGACGGTGGCTGGCGGGCCAGGCGCGGGCCTGACGGCGGGAGCTGAGGGTGGGCCAGCCGGAGCGGTCAGCGGTTCGCCCGCTCGCCCAGCAGGTCAAGGGCGGCGGACTTCAGGTGATCCGCCCAGCCCTGGGCCCCCAGGCGCGCGACGGCGGCGTCGTTCGGGACCTCCAGGGAGACGGGCAACTGGGTTCCGGCCCGCGGCGTCTGCGCCAGCCCGGACTCCAGTGCGGCCAGGACTCCGGCCAGCTCCAGGCCGCCTTCGCCGGGCACCAGGCGGGCGGAGCGGGACTCCTCCACGAGGCCCTCGCGGTCGGCAGGGCGCTCGGCGGGGGCATCACAGAGCTGCACGAGCGGCGCCCGGCAGGCGGCGGCGGAGAGCTCCTCCGCGGTTCCCCCGAACCGGCCCACATGCAGGGTGTCCACCAGGATGTCGCAGCCGGCGTGCACGGCGAACTCGTCCGCCAGGGGTATCGAGGCGACCGTCTGGTAGCTGATGGGCTCCAGCGCGGGGCTGATCCCGAAGGCGCGCCCGTCCTCCGCCATTTGCGCCAGGGTGTCCCGGGCGCGGGAGAGGTCCGGGTCTCCGCACGCCACGGTCAGCGACTCGGCACCGAGCGCCTGACCGGCCTCGAACATCCGCAGCCAGGCGTCCCGCTGATCCGTGCCGTCCAGCAGCAGGAACTCGATGTCCTTGACCCCCACCCCCGTCTCGGCCATCCGCGCCAGCGTCTCGGCCAGCAGCGGGGATCCCGGCTGCAGGTTGTAGGGCTTCTCCGCCGCAGTCACCGGGCGTACCCGGACGCCCACGAAGTCGAAACCGGCCTCGGCCGCGTGGTGCACGAGGTTCGGGGGCGCCACCGAGAGCAGGGACAGAGGTGCCAGGCCGATCAGGCGACCGTTGGCTGCTGGCATCGGGGGTGACCCACTTTCTCAAGGGCGAGGGATGGTGCGGTGGCGGGAATCGCCTGCGATCCGCGCCACCCGCCATGTAACCCGCTTCACGCTCTCCAGGCCACTACGCGTCCTATTGAACGGGATATGTGGTGAAGCGGGTCACAAGATCGGGCCTCGTGCCGAGCGCACCCCGTGAGCGGAAACCGGCACCCCGGCGTCGAACCCGCCGCCATCTCAGTCGCGCGGCAGGTTGCCGACCATCCCGGAGAGCCCGCGGGCGGCCGAGAGCAGCACGGGCACCTGGACCTTCAAGTTGACGTCCGCCATGGTCTGCACGATGGCGAGTGCACCCAGCACCTGCCGGTGTGCGTCCAGGACCGGTGCCGCGAGACCGGCCAGCGATCCCACCAGCACCCCGGGCAGATGGACATATCCGTCCACTCTGGCCTGGGCGAGCCGACGCCTCATATGCCCCTCGGTGACACCCGACTGCAGCGCGCTGGCGTCCCAAGGCATGGACAGGATCCTCTCCTGCACCGGCTCCGGCGAGAAGGCCAGCATGGCCAGCCCGGCCGAGACGGAGAGGGCCGGCTGACGCAGGGCTACCTTGGTCAGGTCCTCCTGGGCCCCGCGATGGGTGAGCCGCTCCAGGTAGACGATCTCCGCCGTCGACTCATCCAGGATCGAGAGGCTGACGTTCTGCTTCAGCGTGACATGGATGGCCTCCATGAACGGGAGGGCCACCTGGGAGAAGGCTTGGAACCGGGTGCCACGCTGGCCCGCCTCCCACAGGGCCAGGCCGATCCGGAAGCGGCCCCGGCCCGTGCGGAAGAGCAACCCGTCCTCCGCCATGGCTGAGGCCAACCGATGGGTGGTCGAGGTGGACAGCCCGGCCCGCTCGGCCAGCTCGGCGGCTGAGAGTTCACCGTGGTCGGCGTCGAAGCACTGCAGCAGGCGCGCCACCCGGGAGACCACGGACTCACCGGAGGTCGAATTGGCCACGGAGCACGCCCTCTCCTCGGGTTGGTCCAGGCCGAGGACCGCCCTCGGCCCCAGGGGCATGGAGGCGAGTTTAGCCCATTCAATGGGCTGAGGTTTGTCAGGGTCAGGGCGTGCGGGGAAGGCTTCTCTGCAGCACCGTGACCGCGTTCACAGCAACGAGTGTCACCGGCCACCTGGACCCCCTTCGGTGATCCGACCGCCCCGTGAGCAGACCGCGCGAGGGCGGACTCCGGCCCGAGGTTGGCCACGACCACGTCCCCCTGGGAGAACACATGAGCACCACCATCCAGCAGGACACCAGCGGCGCGCTGGAGAGCCTGACGCCGGAACAGCAGCAGTACCGGATGACCCGGGCCAAGCGGGCCGGCTGGTCTGCCTTCCTCGGCGGCGCCCTGGAGTACTACGACTTCTTCGTCTACGCCACGGCCGCCTCCCTGGTCTTCCCGCACATCTTCTTCCCGGACACCGGCAGCGACGCCCTGACCATGGTGGCCTCCTTCGGCACCCTGGGCGTGGCCTACGTGGCCCGCCCGTTCGGCGCCCTCGTCTTCGGCCATCTCGGCGACCGGGTCGGCCGGAAGTCCATCCTGCTGGCCACGTTGCTGCTCATGGGCGGGGCGACCTTCCTCATCGGCGTGCTGCCCACCTACCAGCAGATCGGCCTCTGGGCCCCGATCCTGCTCGTGGTGCTGCGACTGGCCCAGGGCCTGTCCGCCGGCGCCGAGATCGCCGGCGCGTCGGCGCTGAGCACCGAGGAGGCCCCCGTCGGCCTGCGCGGGTTCTTCCCGTCCTTCTCCATCTCCGGCATCGCCGCCGGCATCGTCCTGGCCTCCCTGGCCTTCCTGCCGATCACCGCCATGGACGAGGCCGACCGGCTCAGCTGGGGGTGGCGCCTGCCGTTCCTGGCATCCATCCTCGTGCTCGCCGTCGCCTGGTTCGTGCGCCGGCAGCTCGCCGAGCCCGAGGACTTCCAGGAGACCAAGGACGCCGGGGAGCAGGAGAAGGCCCCCTTCCTGGTCATGCTCAAGACCCACCCGGTGCAGTTCGTGCAGATCTCCATCCTGTCCCTGCAGGTCGTGACCAACACCCTGATGCAGGCCTTCGGCCTCTCCTACGCCACGTCCGTGGGCATCGACTCCTCCACCATGCTGTGGGTGACCATCGTCGGCAACGTGGTGGCCATCTTCACCACCCCGGCGGCCGCCTACCTCTCGGACCGGATCGGCCGTAAGCCGACCTTCATCGCCGGCACCGCCACCACCGCCGTGATGATCTGGGTGTACTTCAACGCGATCGCCACCGCGAACATCGCGCTGATCTTCGTCACCTCCACGATCATCCTGGGCGTCACCTACGCCATGTCCAACGCCGTCTACCCGGCCTGGTTCTCCGAGCTGTTCAACGTCAAGGTGCGCTACTCCGGCGTCGCCGTGGGCCTGCAGGTGGGCATCCTGGTCTCCGGCTTCACCCCGATGATCGCCACCGCCCTGGTGGGGGACAACTACGAGAACTGGGGCCCGGCCGCCTGGCTCGTCACCGGCGCCACCATCCTGGCGACCCTCGTGGCCCTGACCACCCGGGAGACCTATAAGACGCCACTGCGCGAGCTCGGCAACCCGGTGTCCGACGCGGAGATCGAGGCCGGGCTGCACCACGGCTCCCATCCGCGTTCCGGGCGATAAGGTCGTGACCATGACCAAGCCCCTCTTCGTGCTGAACGGCCCCAACCTGAACCTGTTGGGCCAACGCGAGCCGGACAAGTACGGCACCACCACCCTGGCCGACGTGCAGGTCCTCTGCGAGCAGGCCGCCGCCGGGCAGGGCCTGACGGTGGACTTCCGCCAGTCCAACCACGAGGGCACCCTCGTGGACTGGATCCAGGAGGCCCGGGCGGAGGCGAGCGGGATCATCCTGAACCCCGCCGGCTACACCACCACGTCCATCGCCATCATGGACGCGCTGCTGGCCGCCGAGGTGCCGCTGGTGGAGGTGCACGTCACCAACATCCACCAGCGTGAGGAGTTCCGGCACCACTCCTATGTCTCCAAGGTGGCCAACGCGGTCATCGCCGGGGCCGGGGTGCACGGCTACGAACTGGCCGTCCAGCACCTGGCGCGGCTGGTCCGCGCCTAAGGCGGCCACAGCAGAACACCTCGGGCCCGACGCCGGCCGGCCGGCGTCCAGCGGACGTCTCCGGCCGGCGTCGCCCCACCCCAGGATCTGCCGATCGATTACGGCCCGCGACATCCCGAGACATCGGGATGTCGCGGGCCGTTCTGGCCTGCGGCGGCGTCCGGGCTAGCCGCGGATGTCGATTGTGGCGGAGGCCTTCGAGCGGGCGGGGCCGTCGCCCTCGGTCACGGCTCCGTCCGTCTCCTCGTCCCCCTCGGCTGCCAGCTGGCCGCAGGCGCCGTCGATCTCCTTGCCGCGGGTGTCCCGCAGCGTGGTGGGGATGCCGGCGGCCTCGAGCCGGTTGATGAACTCGTCGGTGACGTCCGGTTCGGACGAGGTCCAGATCGAGCCCGGCGTCGGATTCAGCGGGATCGGGTTCACATGCACCCAGCCACGGCCGCGGGCGTTGAGCTTCTTCGCCAGCAGGTCGGCGCGCCAGGCGTGGTCGTTCATGTCCTTGATCAGCGCGTATTCGATGGACACGCGCCGGCCGGTCTGGACGAAGTAGTTGTACGCAGCGTCGATCGCCTCGTCCGCCTTCCACCGCGAGTTCACGGGGATGAGCTCATCCCGCAGCTCGTCATCCGGGGCGTGCAGGGACAGGGCGAAGGTGACCGGGATGCCCTCCTCGGCCAGCCTGTTGATCGCCGGGACCAGGCCCACCGTGGAGACGGTGATGTGGCGGGCGGACATGCCCAGTCCCTCGGGGGCCGGGTCCACCATGCGACGCACCGAGGCGATGACCCGCTTGTAGTTGGCCAGCGGCTCACCCATCCCCATGAACACGATGTTGGTGACGCGCTCGGCATTGTGGCCGCCGTCCTTGCGCAGGCCGCCCAGGGCGCCCTCGGCGATGACCTCATTGGCGCGGACCACCTGCTCCACGATCTCGGCCGTGGACATGTTGCGGGTCAGCCCGTTCTGGCCCGTGGCACAGAAGGGGCAGTTCATGCCGCAGCCGGCCTGGCTGGACACGCACAGGGTCACCCGCCCCGGGTAGCGCATGAGCACCGACTCCACGAGGGCGCCGTCGAACAGGCGCCACAGGAACTTGATGGTGTCCCCGTTGTCCGTGGTGAGCCGGCGGACCTCGGTCAGCAGCGGCGGCATCATCTCCGCCACGAGCTTCTCCCGGGCGTCCTTCGGCAGGTCCGTCATCCGGTCCGGGTCCGAGGTGAAGTGGCTGAAGTAGTGGGTGGAGAGCTGCTTGGCGCGGAACGCCGGCAAGCCGAGCTCGGCCACCTTGGCCTGGCGCTCGGCGAGGGTCAGGTCCGCCAGGTGGGTCTTGGGCTGCGCGACGCGGGGCTGCTTGAACTGCAGCAGCGGCCGGCCGTCGTCGGTGGTCTGCTGCTTCCAGCCCTCGGCCTGGGGCCGGATCTGAGGCCGGTCCCCGTCCGCGGCGGGGTTGGAGAGCATCCGCCCGTCCAGCGGCCCGCCGATCCCCTGCTGTTGCAGCCGGGCGCGGTCCTCGGCGATCTGCTGTGCCTCGGTCTCGTCGATCAGGCCGCGCTTCGGGCGGTTCAGCTTGAGCTTGCCGTCCCGCGCGTGTTCCAGGTGGGCGTCCGCGGGGTCGGCCGCGGGGTCGGCCGCGGGCACAGCCGTGCGCCGGCCCTGCTGCGCCGTCCGGCGCGCCGGGGTCCGGTCCGTGCGGTCCGTGCCATGGTCCCCTCCGCGGGGACGAGAAGTCTCAGCCATCCCCGCCATTCTCCCACGAGTGTCCAATCGGTGGACGGGAGACTCCGGGGAGATTCTAGGGACGCAGCCACTCCCGGGACAGCCACCGGTCGGCCAGGATGGCGCGCGCGAGGTTGACCCGGGTATGGACCCTGCCCTTCGCCGTTCGCAAGGTCATCAGCGCCTCGTGTTCCGTCTCCATGGCGGCCAGCCTGCGGATCAGCGCCACGAAGCTGGGGTTCAGGATCTGCTCCAGGCGCGGCCAGGCGGCGCACTCCAGCAGATAGCGGGAACTGGCCGTCAGGGGCTCCTCGACGAGCGACCGGTCCGGGACCTCCGCCATCCGGTCGGCCCCCAGCACGGTGACCGGCCGGGGCTCGGGGGTGGCCGTGCGCTGGTCGAAGTCCGGACCGCTGAGCTTCTCGGAGGGCCCGTCCCGTTCGAACCGGAACCGGCCGCCCCGGGCGAAGGGGACCGCCAGCGACTCATTCCACACCCGGCGCATCACCAGGAACATGGCGATGTGGGAGAAGCGCAGGTAGGGCGTCAGTGCATCGGAGACGGCCGTGACCTCGGAGTCCGCGAAGGGGAAGAACACCTGGGAGTACGCGTCCACCACCACCGTGCTGGCCTGCATGTACCGGCTCGCGCGGACGTCCCGGCCATAGGCGTAGAGGATCTCCGCGGGGGTGCTGCCCGGCATGGACTCCGCCCAGTCCCGCAGCGTCTGCGCCGTGCTCTCGTTGAGTTCCGGAGTCAGGATCTGGGCGTTGTGCGCGGCCCATTCGTGGTCCAGATCCGCCTGGACGATGTTCTTCTTGCGCTGGTAGAGCCCCTTGAACGTGGGCCACTGCCCGGAGGCATAGCCCTCCCCCACCACGAAGGGGTCCGCGAAGGCGTAGGGGCCGCCGATGGCCTCGGACAGGAAGAACCCCTGGCCGTCCCGCAGGGACTGGGTGAAGGAGTCGACGACGCTGCCGGGAACGCTCAGGGCCGGCCGCACCACGGAGTGCCGGATGCCGGCCATCTCAGCCAGCTGCGCCGCGACCATCACCTCCTCGCTGGTCTCATCGCCCTGGGTGACCGCATGGAGGTCCTGCACGCCCCGGTTCCGCAGGAGCCCCAGCAGCAGGCGGCTGTCCTTGCCACCGCTCAGGCGCAACTGGATGGTCTTCTCGGGTAGGGCGGCCAGGAGTCGATCGGTGGAGCTGTTCAGCGCCGCCTCGAGTTCGGACACCCCCGGCTGGAACGGGTCCTCGGTCGGGGCGATCGTGGCGGGCGGCCGCACGGGCCCGTCCACCACCTCCAGTCGTCCGCCGGAGATCTTCACCGCGCCGCGCGTGGGGATGGTCTTCACCCCCGCGAACGGGGTCTGGCCGGACATCGAGAAGCCGAAATTGAGCGCCTCGGCCAGGTAGTCGTCGCTGGTCTCCACCGCGTCGACGTCGCCTCGGGCCATGGCGAGGGCGATGGCCAGGGGGCGGTTGGAGACGTAGACGTAGTCGGCGTCCTCGCCATAGTGGACGGCTTCGAGAGCCGGAACCGTGTTCCAGGCGAAGATCTCCCGCCGATTCCCAGCGAGCGCCATATAGCTGCCACCCACGGGCGTGCGCATCTCCATCGGGTGGCCGAACAGCCCGGACGAGCGCAGCAGCTCATCGCCGACGCCGGGGAACGTTGCGGAAGCCCACCGGGTGACCTTGCGGCGGGTGTGGCGTGCCGCCGTGGCCGGCCATTCGATCAGCACCGCGCCGGCGGTCAGGCGCCGGTGGACCACCGGTTCCTGTCCGTAGCGTGGGCCCAGGAAGGGCGTGTAGGACTCGACGGCGGCGGCGCAGACGGCGCGGAGGCCGGCCTGGTCCACCGTGCCGCGCGGAACGATACTCAGAAGAACGGTCACGTGGTGTGGCTTCCCTTCACCCGGCGACCGTGTCATCACGAGTCCGGGAACTCCGCAGGCCAACCCCTGCTCAGGCACCGCAGGCCGGAATCGCCTGTGGGTCACGGACCACGATAACGACCATGACCCGCAGAGCAGGCTGCGCAACGCGGGTCCACGCCTCGTCAGCCCGCCAACTCAGCCCGCGATCGTCCGGTCCCGGCCCGCCAGCCAGCCGAAGGCCGCGGCGCCCAGTCCGGAGGCGGCGAACAGCCAGGCCGCCGGCCCGAAGGAGCCCGTGGTCGCGAAGATCTGGCCGGTGATGAACGTCCCGGCCGAGCCCAGGCCGTAGCCCAGGCCCTGCATCATGCCGGAGACCCGGATCGCCATATGGGGTGTGGTGCTGCGCAGCGTGATCATGGTCAGGGCCAACGCGGTCAGCGCCCCCTGACCCACGCCGAGGATGCCGGTCCACCACCAGATCCCGGACAGCGGGCCGTGGATGGCCAGGATGAATCCGCCGCCCGTGAGCACGGCGGCGGCCACATTGAGCCACGACTGCGAGCGCAACCGCGTCGCCCAGACCGGGCCCAGGAGGGAGCCGGCCATCTGCAGGACGATGGAGAAGGCCACGATGCCCCCGGCCGGGCCGCCGTCGATCCCGCGTTCGCGCAGGATCGGCGCGAGCCAGGCGAAGCAGGTGAAGGAGGTCATGGCCTGGCAGACCATCAGGGCGGTGATGTGCCACGCGACCGGCGAGGTCAGCGGGCTGCGCCCCGTGGTCGAGGTGGAGACCCGGGCGGAGGAGCGGTGCCGCAGGAGCACGGGGATGAGCAGCGCCGCGGCCACCGCCACGGGCACAGCCCAGATACCCAGGGCCAGGTTCCAGTCCCCCACCGCCTGGTAGACGGGGAAGGTCAGGCCGGCGCCGAAAGCCGCGGAGCCACAGATCGCGGTGGTGTACAGCCCGCTCATCAACCCCTGATGTTCGGCGAAGTCCTGTTTGACGATGCTGGGCAGCACCACGTTGGCCAGGGCGATCGCCGCCCCGGAGACCACGGTGCCGGCGAGCAGGGTGAGCAGGGCGCCGCCGTCGGGCACGGGGACCGAGCGCAGCACCAGGCCGAGCGTCAGCAGCACCAGGGCACCGGCCAGGACCTGCCACGTGCCGAAGCGGCGGGCCAGGACCGGTGCGAGCGGTGCGAAGACGCCGAGCAGGGTGGCCGGAACGGTCGTCAGCAGGGTGGCGCCCCACGCCGGCAGGCCGGTGGCGGCGACGATCTCCGGGAGGATGGCCGAGAAGCTCGAGAACAGGGTCCGCAGGTTGAGGGACACGAAGACCACGCAGAGCGCCAAGTAGATCCACGAGACCGCCGAGGGACGGCTCGACGGCCCGGACGCCGGTGAAGTGGTCATCCCAGCATTGTGCCAGCGTCGGGTCAGACCAGGGTGCGCACCACCAGCCGCGCGGGCAGTTGACGCAGGCGCAGGGGCAGCCGCGGGTACACCGCCCTGACCATGCCCCACAGGGCGCCTTCACGCCGGGAATCGGCACCGTCCCAGTCGAGGCCGAGCTGCTGACGGATCCGCACCGGCAGCATGCCGGCCGAGACGAACCGCACCAACGGCATCAGCCGCCGGAGCCACCACGGCGCCGCCTCGGCGGCGAACAGATCCCGGCAGATCACCCGCGCGTCATCCGTCACCTCCAGGCTCCCGACGGCGGCGTCCCAGTACCGCGCGAACGCCGCCCGGTCCTCGGGCCAGAGATCAGCGGGCATGCCCAGCAGGGTCCCCAGGACGGCGTAGTCGCGATAGACGGCCTCGGCCACGGCGTCCGCCGCGACCGGGTCGGCCGGGCCGGCAGTGTCTCCACTGCTTTCCGCGTCCACGGCCGGCCATTCGCCCCAGATCCGCCGCCGCGCCTGTTCGGCCGCCCAGTAGAGGGTGGCCGTGACCCAGAGCTGGGCCTGCGGATCGGCGGCGGAGTAGGCGCGCCCCGCGGCATCCGTGCCCTGGACCGGCCCGTGCGCGGCCCCCACCCAGCCCGCGACCCGCTCGCGGGCGGCGCCCGCCTCCGGGAGCACGGCGGCGTAGACGAACTGCAGGGTGTGGCGCAGACGCTTGAGCGGATCGGCGGCGAAGTCGGAGTGCCGTGCCACCCCGGCGCCGACGGACGGATGGGAGACCTGCAGCAGGATCGCCGCCCCGGCGCCGGCCAGCACCACGGCCTCCCGCGCCAGGTCCTCCGTGCTGGCCGGTGCGGTCACCGCGGGCCTCCGGGCCCGCCTGGGCCCACCGTCCACCCGCGGTAGGCGGGCCGCCCGCCTGTCTGCCGGGCCGGCGTCGTGAAAGGTGTGGTGGAGACCGGGACGGCAGCGGTGGCGGACCGCTCCGGCACGGAGGGCGCAGCCTCGTCAGCCTCCTGACCCGCCTCCACAGCATCCACAGCCTCCTGGACGGCCGCGTCCCGGTCCCGGTCACCCATGCCTGCCTCGGTGAGCACGGCGTCGAGGTTGCGGATGAACACCACGAGCCAGGCATAGATCACTCCCCCCATGGCCAGTTCGAAGCCGGTCAGGTTGTAGTAGCGCAGCGGGAACCACAGCAGGGTGGAGATGATGCCCAGGCCGAGCATGAGATACGTGCCCACATAGACGGCGGGCGGGAAGCCGGGGAGCCAGATCTGGATGCTGGCCAGCAGCACGATGAACACCACGCCGAGGATGCGGATGAACGTGGAGTGGACGGGGTCGGAGAAGTTGATCGGGACCACCCCGGCGCCCATCATGCACAGCCCGATGATGAACAGGGACCAGCGCAGCACACCGATCCTGGCCTTGCGGATGCCCAACCGGGCCCGGGCGCGCGCCCACGTGAACAGGTCCTGGGTGATGAAGGAGGACAGGGTGGTCAGCACCAGCCCGGAGACCGTGAGGGTGGTGTTGAACGTCCAGAAGGACAGGATGCCGGCCTGCCCGGTGCCGAGCTCGGAGAAGAAGGCGTGCCACCAGAACGGGTTCTCCGCCAGGAGCATCGAGACGATCATGCCGGAGGCCATGAACAGCGCCAGCAGGGTGGACAGGGACCGGGTGGAGATCCGCGCCGAGGAGTTGAAACCGAGGTAGCCCGCCACGGTGCCGGTGAGCGTCAGCATGACGGTGGACGCGATGCCGTCCACGGTCAGACCGGTGAAGGCCTCCTGGAACAGGCGGAACAAGGCCAGGCAGGCCATCACCGCGATCGCCGCGTGGACCACCACGAGCCCCACGGCGTCCGCCACCATCCAGCCCCAGTGCCGCTGCGCCATCCACTGGTGGGTGGTACGGGTGGAGCGCGCCAGTCCCACCAGGCAGGCGAGTCCGGCGGCCACGGCGGTCAGGATCGCCGCCGCGGTCCCCACCGACCAGTCGCCGGACAGGGGCGCGCGGCGCCCGAAGAACACCAGCAGCCCGACGGCGGCTCCCGCGGCCCCGGCGGCGATGGCCACCCAGATCGCCAGGGACTCTCGGGCCACCGGGCTGGTGAGCCGGCGGACCGACAGGAGCCTTTCGAGCGGGCGGGGATGGCCCTCCGGGACCCTGGTCATCGACGGCCGACCGGTGGCGGTTGCTGGGGTTGCGCTGAAGTCCGTCACGGTGTCGATGGTGGCACGCGCTGCTCACCCGGGCCCAATGCCCGCCGCCTCATGGACGGACTCATGGAACGACCATCTACCGTTTTGATGCCGACTGGACTATGCTGATTCATACTCCGTTTACCTTTTGTTCACTTAGCGAAGGAGGCGGACCCGCCGACGAGGGGTTGGCGGGACCACAGAAGGAGGTGCCCATGACCACCCATGTCATGACCGAGAACCCGGCCACCGAGGCCGAGACCCACACTGCCCGGACGGCCGGCCGCCACGCGATGGCCCCCGCCGCCAGCAACGGCATGAACGGCGCATTGCCCACCGGGGCCAATCAGATCGTCCACGCCCGCGTGCTGTCCCGTGGTGTCACCGACCTGCAGGAGACGTTCGCCCAGGTTCTGGACGGCGGCCTCATCCGCCGCACGGTCCACGCCGCCTATCGCGAGCTGAACCGCACGGCACGGCTGAAGACCTACCTGCCCACCCTCGCCCTGAACCAGGCCGAGACCCGCCTGCGCGAGATCGCCGCCCACACCGCAGCGGCCGGCACTGCCGACGCCGAGGCGCTCGGCGGGATGACAGCCGCCGCCTGACCCCCCCCACTCCCACCCAGGAGCAGCCATGACCACGCACCAGAACCCCATGGGCACGGCTCCGGAGGACCGTGAACTCGATGCCCCCGGCGCCATCCCCGCCTTGGACCGCCACGTCCTGGAACGGACGGCGGCCCACCTGCACGAGCGCTACGCCCAGGTCGCTGATCGCGTCACGGTCGACCGGATCCTGGAGGAGTCCTACCGGGAGATGGACCGCCGCGCCACCGTGAAGGCCTTCCTGCCCCTGCTGGCCGGCAACTTCGCGGACAGCCAGCTGCGCTCCCTCGGGATCGCCCAGGGCATCATCGAATCGCCCCTGCCCCGCGTGCTGTTCATTGACGACGCCAATGCCGGACGGTCCCAGATGGCCGCCTCATTGATGCTCAGGCACTCGGAGGGGCGGGTGACGGCCCGCTCCGCCGGCCTGGCGCCGGTGGGCCACCTCTACGAGGACGCCGTGGCCGTCATGGCCGAGATCGGCATCCCCTTGGACCAGGCCTATCCGAAGCCGCTGTCCGGGGACGTCCACGCCGCCGCCCAGCACGTCATCACCCTGTCCTGCGGGGACCAGGTGGAGCAGCTGCCTGGCAAGGACTACCGCGAGTGGGACATCCCCACCTTCGTGGGACGGTCCCTCGAGGACATCCGGGCCATGCGGGACGACCTCGAGGCGCGGGTGCTGGGCCTGATGCGTGAAGTCGGCACCGAGACCGCCGCCAGGGTTGGGACCGGGCCGGAAGCTGGGGCCGGCACTGGAACGGGGACCGATCGTCGCGACCATCCACCCCTGCAGATGAGCGCCTGACCTCCCCGCCCCAGACTCGTGGGCACGCCGCACCACACGCTGGCTCAGGCTCCTCACCGGCCGGTGGCGCGGTCCGCGGACCCGGCGGCCTATCATCACGGCATGACTGACTCGACGCACGGACCCGGCCACCAGCACGGGGCCGGAGCCTCGCGGAGCCGACTCGCGATCGCCTTCGGCATCACCGCCAGCATCCTCGTCGCCGAGGTTATCGGCGCCTGGCTGACCGGGAGCCTGGCCCTGCTCGTGGACGCCGGCCACATGCTCACCGACGCCGGCGGGCTCCTGGTCGCGCTCATCGCGGCCAACCTGATGCTGCGCCCGCCCACGGATCGCCGGACCTGGGGACTCCTCCGCACCGAGGTGCTGGCCGCCGGCGCCCAGGCCACGGTGTTGCTCGCCGTCGGGGTCTATGCGCTCATCGAGGGCCTGCGGCGCCTGGCCGAACCGGCTGACGTGGACGCCGACGGGCTGCTGGTCTTCGGGATCATCGGCCTGGCCGGCAACCTGGTGGCCCTGGCCGTCCTGGCCGGAGGACGAGACGGGTCGCTGAACCTGCGGGCCGCCTTCCTGGAGGTCGTCAATGACGCCCTCGGCTCGGTCGCCGTCATCGTCAGCGCCGTGGTCGTCGCGACCACCGGCTGGACCCGCGCGGACGCCGTGGCCGGGATGGTCATCGCCGCGCTCATCCTCCCGCGCGCGTTCGTGATCCTCCGGGAGGCGGGCAGCGTACTGCTGGAGTCCGTTCCGCGGGAACTGGACCTCACCGAGATCCGGACGCACCTGCTCGGACAGCCCCACGTGCTCGAGGTCCATGACCTGCACGTGTCCCGGATCGACACCGGGACACCCGTGCTCACGGCCCACGTGGTGGTGGAGCACGGCTGCTTCGCGGACGGCCACAGCATGGAGATCCTGAGGTCACTGCAGGAGTGCGTGGCCGAGCACTTCGCGCTGCCCCTGGACCACAGCACCTTCCAGCTGGAGCCGCCCGGCCACCGGAACCAGGAAGGGCACCTGCACTCCTGACCCACGTCGGGTCCACCGGTGGAACATACCCCCAGGGGGTAGTTGACTCGATACCCCAGAGGGGTATACCGTGGCGTCATGAGCACAGACATCACGGACCCTCAGGGCGCCACCGGCCTGGACGCCGCAGAAGGGGCGCACCACGGGTACAGCCCGAGCAAAGACGCCTACCTGAAGCGGCTGCGCCGCATCGAGGGGCAGGTTCGCGGCATCTCCAAGATGGTGGATGAGGACAAGTACTGCATCGACATCCTGACCCAGGTCGCCGCCGCCACGAAGGCCCTGCACGCCGTCAGCCTGGGCCTGCTCGAGGACCACATGGGCCACTGCGTGGCCGATGCCGCCCGCGAATCCCGGGACACCGGCAATGACCAGGCCGTGCAGGCCAAGGTCGCCGAGGCCACCGCCGCCATCGCCCGGCTCATGCGCTGACCAGCTCACTGCCCGCCGCACGACACGACATCACCACCCCACGGAGGAGCACCATGACCACCACCACCGACATCAAGATCAACGGCATGACCTGCAACCACTGCGTCGCGAGCGTCACCGAGGAACTCCAGGAACTGCCCGGCGTCACGGGCGTCGACATCACCCTCGTGGCCGGAGGAACCTCCCTTGCCACCGTCGCCACCGAGGGACGCGCCCCGGCCCCCGAGGACCTGAAGGCCGCCGTCGAAGAGGCCGGTTACGCCGTGGCCACCCCCGGGCTCGACCTGGCCTGAACCAGCAGAGGCACCGCCCGGGCGACCCCCGGACGCACATCAGACGGCCACCGGACTGACACCCGCCGAGAACCGCTCGGCCGGGCCGCAGAGACACCTGCCCATGGCCAGCGGCAAGCAGCCAGCCAGCCATGATCCGTAGCGGCTGGCAGCGACAACGAGACGGACAGGAACGAATTCCATGAGCGACGCTGTGAAGAGCGCAACCGCCGAGGACAGCAACACGCGCCGGGTGGATCTGGAGATCACCGGCATGACGTGTGCTTCGTGCGTCGGACGAGTGGAGCGCAAGCTCGGCAAACTCGAGGGCGTCACCGCCACGGTCAACCTGCCCCTGGAGGCCGCGGCCGTCATGGTCCCGCCCTCCGTCACTGATGAGGAGATCATCGCCGCCGTGGACCGGGCCGGTTACTCCGCCTCGATCCGCCGGGCGCCACAGGAGCACAACGCCACCGCCGCCGTCACGGGGCCCGGTCACCCTGTGCCCGGCGACGGCGGCGAACCGAGCGACGGCGACCATGGCGACCACCACGATCACGCCGTACATGCCGGAGCCGAGGACCACCTGAACCACGGCCCCTCGGGCGACGTGATCAAGCCCCGGCTCATCGGTGCCGCCGTCCTCACCCTTCCGCTCTTCCTGATCTCCATGTTCCCGGCCCTGCAGTTCCCCCACTGGGGCTGGGTGGCCCTCGTCCTGGCCACTCCGGTGACCTTCTGGGCTGCCTGGCCGTTCCACACCGCCGCCTTCAAGGCCGCCCGCCACGGTTCCTCCACCATGGACACCCTCGTCTCGATCGGCGTGCTCGCCGCCTGGGGCTTCTCCACGGCCGAGCTGGTGCTGGACCCGGCCATGACCGCCCACGCGGGTGCCGCCATGGGCGGCGGAGGCATGGCCTCCATGGCCGATCACCAGCTGTACTTCGAGACCGCCGGCGTGGTCACCACGTTCCTCCTGATCGGCCGCTGGCTGGAGGCGCGCGCCAAGAAACGGGCCGGCCATGCCCTGAAATCGCTGCTGGATCTCGGCGCCAAGACCGCCACCGTGCTGCGCGACGGCGTGGAGGTCACCGTTCCGGCCGCCCAGCTGGTGCCCGGCGACGAGTTCGTGGTCCGTCCGGGCGAGAAGGTCGCCACGGACGGCTACGTGGTCTCCGGCCACTCCGCCGTGGACACCTCGCTGATCACCGGCGAGTCGGTCCCCGAGGAGGTCGGCCCGGAGGACACCGTCACCGGCGCCACCGTCAACACCTCCGGGCGGCTCCTGGTCCGTGCCACCCGGACCGGCTCGGACACCACGCTGGCCCAGATGGGCCGGCTCGTCTCCGACGCCCAGACGGGCAAGGCCCCGATCGCGCGGCTGGCGGACCGCATCTCCGCGGTCTTCGTGCCGATCGTGCTCGTGATCGCCATGGTCACCTTCGCCCTCTGGCTCATCCTCTCGGGCGACCTGCAAGCCGCCTTCCGCGCCGCCGTCGCCGTCCTGGTCATCGCCTGCCCGTGCGCGCTGGGTCTCGCCACTCCCGTCGGCCTGCTGGCCGGCACCGGCCGCGCCTCCCAGCTGGGCATCCTCATCCGTGGACCGGAGGTCCTTGAGGACACCCGCACCGTGGACACGATCGTGCTGGACAAGACCGGCACCGTGACGGCCGGGGACCTCGCCGTCACCTCCATCACGCCCCTCAACGGCCACGACGCCGACCAGGTCCTGCGCCTGGCCGGGGCCGTCGAGTCGCACTCCGAGCACCCGATCGCCGCCGCGATCACCACGGCGGCCCGTGCAGCCGCTGCCTCCTCCGGCACCGTTCTCCCCGACGTGGACCGCTTCACCTCGGCCGCCGGCGGCGGCGTGCACGGCACCGTCGTGACTCCACGCAACCACCGCAACGACTCGGGAGTTGCCGTGGCGATAGCGCATCAATCACCACAGCAACTCACGACTCACGGCCAGCGTGAGCCCGTCACCGCTGATGCGCATGCCGTCGCCGCGGGGCGCTCCAGCTACATCGCCACCCAGGTGGACTCCGGTGCCCTGACCACCGCCGAGGAGCAGCAGCTGGCCGACGCCGAGGCCGCCGGTGCCACCGCGATCTGGGTGTCCGTGGACGGCCGGATCGCCGGGATCATCTCGCTGCAGGACACCCTCAAGGACTCATCGGCTCCGGCGATCGCCGAGTTCAAGCGGCTCGGACTGCGCCCCATCCTGCTGACCGGAGACAATGCCGAGGTCGCCGCCCAGGTGGCGGCCGCCGTCGGGATCTCCGCGCAGGACGTGTTCGCCGGGGTACGCCCTGAGGACAAGGTGGCCAAGGTGATCGAGCTGCAGGAGGCCGGCCGCGTGGTGGCCATGGTGGGTGACGGCGTGAACGACGCCCCCGCCCTGGCCCAGGCCGACCTCGGAATCGCCATGGGGTCCGGCACCGACGTGGCCCGCGAGGCCGCCGACATCACGGTGATGGGCTCGTCGCTGGGCCAGGTGGTCCAATCCGTGCAGCTCAGCCGCAAGACGCTGGGCATCATCAAGTCGAACCTGTTCTGGGCCTTCGCCTACAACACACTCGGCATCCCGGTGGCCGCCCTCGGCCTCCTGAACCCGATGCTCGCCGGTGCGGCGATGGCCGCCAGCTCCGTCCTGGTGGTGGCGAACTCCCTGCGGTTGACGCGGTTCGGGCGCTGACTGCGATAATCGGACGCTGACCGGCCATCGGTCGCCGGCCAGTCGCCGATCGGACGGCGACCAGACGGCGACCGGGTGAGCTTAATGCGAGGACATCTCGCGGGCCGCCGGCACCGGGCGCTGGTCGAACACCGTGCTTCCGACCTCCTGCTCGGCCTGGTTGTGGATGGACAGATCGATCCCGGAGCGGTCCCGGACCAGGGACACGGCGATCAGCGCCACCACACACATCCCGATGAGGTAGACGGCGATGGCCCCGGAGGATCCGGTGGCGTCCAGGAGGGCCTGGGCGATCATGGGCGCGAACGCCCCACCCAGGATGGCGCCGATCGCATAGGAGATGGACACCCCGGAGAACCGGATGGAGGCGGGGAACAGCTCCGAGTAGAGGGCGGCCTGGGGTCCATAGGTCAGCCCGGTGCCGATGCAGATGATCCCCAGGCCCAGGTACAGGTTGGCCAGGCTGCCGGTATCGATGAGTAGGAACAGGGGCCAGACCGCCAGGATCAGCCAGACATAGCCGAACTGATACGTCCGCTTCCGCCCGATGTAGTCCGAGAGGATCCCGGCCCCAAGGGTGGAGAGCAACCACACCGAGGCGGCGAACGTCATGGCGATCAGCACGTCGGTGTTGTCCAAACCGATGTCGTCCGAGGTGGCGTAGGAGGGGATGAAGCCGCCCGTGGACATGTAGCCCACCGAGTTGTTGCCAACGAAGATCAGCGAGGCCAGGAGCACCAAGTGCCAGTACTTGCGGAACAGTTCCACGATCGGGACACTCGTCTGCTCCTTCTTCTCCGCCATCTCCTTGAACACCGGGGACTCGTCCACGGCCATCCGGACGAAGTAGCCGACGCCGATCAGCACCACGGAGGCGATGAAGGGAACCCGCCAGCCCCACTCGATGAACTGGTCCCCGGGGGAAATCACGCCGGTCATCAGCGCGGTCACCCCGGTGGCCAGCAACAGGCCCAGAGGCACCCCCAGCTGGGGCATGGAGCCAGCCAGTCCGCGGCGCTTCGCCGGGGCGTGCTCCACGGCCATCAGCGCCGCTCCACCCCACTCACCACCGGCGGAGACGCCCTGCAGCACGCGCAGCAGGATCAGCATGATCGGGGCGATGACCCCGGCCGACGCGTAGGTGGGCAACAGGCCGATCAGGGTGGTGGCCCCGCCCATCATGATGAGCGTGACCACCAGGATGACGCGGCGGCCCAGCTTGTCCCCATAGTGCCCCGCCAGGAACGCCCCGAGCGGGCGGAACAGGAAGGAGATGCCCACGGAGGCGAAGGACAGCAGCAGGCCGATCGACTCCCCCGCCGGCTCGAAGAACAGCTGGGAGAAGACCAGGCCGGCCATGGTGGCGTAGATGAAGAAGTCATACCACTCCACGGTGGTGCCGACCAGGGTGGCGGCAGCGACGCGGCGTTGGTTGGCCCGGTCGGAGTGTCGGGTTTCAGTCATGGGTACCTCGTTGGGGTGATGCTGTGAAAGTTGGTGTGGCCAGCGGACGCCGGCAGCCATCAGCGTGCTCCGGTAGCCACTGGTAGATACCGGATCACGCCGGGATCACGGGGTGAAGATCGGCTCGAAGAAGTCCGTCAGCTCGTCCGTGGCGGTCAGCGGGAGCACGGCGGAGACGTACTGGTCCGGACGGACCACCACGATCGCGCCGTCGCGGCTCAGGCCGCGCGCCTCGAAGATGTCGTCCTCCGGGTCCACACCCCAGACCTTGTTCAGGTTGGAGACCTGGAACCGGCCGACCTGCGGGCGGAAGATCGAGGGCGCCTTCATCAGCTCCACCTCCTCGTGGGGCTGCTGGTAGATCACCTGGACGTCGAACAGCGCATCCAGGTCCCGGCCCGCGGGGGTGAAGCGCCGGACCGGGGAGGTCTCGGAGTCCAGCCACTCGGCCCAGGTCCGCAGCGCCGAGTCTGAAGCGGAGGACACGGCGGCGTCGGCGAAGGCGTAGATCCGCCAGCGTCCGTCCGCCGTGTGCTGGTGGCCCAGGTGGTGTGGAGTCGTGTCGGAGACGCGCTTGGCCGGGTGGGCCTTGAAGCGCTTGCCGAGGGGGAATCCGCTGGCCAGCGCCTGGTGGGACGCCTCGGCCACGAGCAGCCCGGCCGGGTACTCGGTCATGAAGCCCGCCGGGAACTCCGCGGTCTTCTGGTAGTAGTCCTCCAGTGCGGTGGCGCTCTCCAGCTCCTCCGGCTTGGCGGCCATCATCGAGGACCACTCACGGTCGAAGTCGATGAGCTTCTGGGCCACCGGCTGCCGCTCGGCCGAGTAGGTGGACAGCAGCGATTCCGGGCTGAGCCCGGTCAGCACGTGGCCCAGCTTCCAGCCGAGGTTGAACGCGTCCTGGATGGAGACGTTCATGCCCTGTCCGGCCTTCGCCGAGTGCGTATGACAGGCGTCGCCGGCGATGAACACGTGGGGGTGGCGCTGACCGACGTCCTCGGCCAGGACGTCGTCGAACCGGTCCGTCACCCGGTGACCCACCTCGTAGACGCTCCACCACGCCACATCCTTCACGTCCACCGTGTAGGGCGAGACGATCTGGTTGGCCTGGGCGATGATCGACTCGATCGGGGTCTTGCGCACGGCGCCCGCATCGTTCTGATCCACCTCACCGAGGTCCACGTACATCCGGAACAGGAAGCCGCCCTCGCGAGGGATATGCAGGATCGAGCCATGCTCGGACTGAATGGCGCACTTGGTGCGGATATCCGGGAAGTCGGACTCGGCGATGACGTCCATGACGCCCCAGGCGTGGTAGGACACGGCTCCGACGTGCTGGGCGCCGATGTCCCGGCGGACCTTCGAGTGCGCGCCGTCCCCGCCGATGACGTACTTGGTGCGGATGGTCCGGGTCTCGCCCGGCCTCACGCCGCCGTCGGGCGTCTCACCGGTGCGCTTCAGCGTGACGGTCACCGGGTACTCGCCCTCGCCCACCTCGAGGGACACGAACTCCCAGCCCCAGTAGGGCTCGGTGCGGGACGGTGCATGGCGGGCGAACCGGGCGAAGTAGTCCAGCACCCGGGCCTGGTTGACGATCAGGTGCGGGAACTCACTGACCCCGGCCGGGTCATCCACGGCCCGTGCGGTCCGGATGATGTGGCCGCTCTCCTGGGGGTCCGGCTTCCAGAAGTTCATCTCGGTCAGGTGGTATGCCTCCGCGACGATCTCCTCGGCGAACCCGAAGGCCTGGAACGTCTCGACACTCCGGGCCTGGATGCCGTCGGCCTGGCCGATCCCCAGCCGCTCCGGACGGCGGTCGACGAGGCAGGTCATGACCTCGGGGAAGCTGGCCAACTGGGCGGTGGCGGTCATGCCGGCCGGTCCGGCGCCGACCACGAGGACGTCCATGGCCTCGGGCAGCTCGGCGGAACGGTCCACGCCCACGCCGGCGGCGGGCTGGACTCGCGGGTCCCCGGACACGTACCCGTTGTGGTGAAACAGCATGTGGTCTCCTCTACAGGTGTTCTAGCGTTCTATTCGGTGGTGCCGGTGCCACACCAGGTGTCGGCGAGGGCCTCGGTGGCGCGGGCCAGGAGGGCGACGTCGGCCCCCACGTTGACGAAATCGGCGCCGGCCGCCAGGTAGTCCCGGGCCTGATCCGGGGCGAAGGCGTTGACGCCGACGAACGTGCCAGCGTCCCGGGCCTGCCCGATCACGGTCTTCACCGCGGCGACGACGTCCGGGTGGTTCTGCTGCCCGAGCAGGCCCATGGAGGCGGCCAGGTCGGAGGGGCCGATGAAGATCCCGTCCACGCCGTCCACTCCCGCGATCTGTCCGGCGGCGGCGACGGCGGCCGCGGACTCGATCTGGACGATCAGGGTGACCAGGTCCCCGGCACGGGCCAGGTAGTCCGGGATCCGGTTCCAGCGCGCCGACCGCGCCAGGGCCGAACCGACCCCGCGCATGCCCCGCGGCGGGTAGTGCATCGCTCGGACGGCCCGCTCGGCGTCCTCGGCGCTGTCCACCATCGGGATGACCAGGGACTGTGCACCCAGGTCCAGGTACTGCTTGACCAGCACCGGGTCCAGGGCGGGCACCCGGACCACGGGGACCACGGAGTATCCGGCCATGGCCCGAAGTTGGGACTGGATGGTCTCCAACCCCAGAGGCGCGTGCTCGCCGTCGATCAGGAGGAAGTCCAGGCCGGCAGAGGCGCAGATCTCGGTGACGGAGGGGTCGGCCGAGTTGACGAACATCCCGGCCGGCGCCCGGCCGTCCCGGTCGGCGCGAGCCTGCGCACTGAATAGGTCCTTGAAGCTGGGCTGTGGATCTAGGCGAATTGGCATGTCACGGTCCCCAGGTTCCCGTAGTCGGCGTAGACGGTGTCCCCGGCATAGACCCACATGGGCCGGGTGAAGGAGCCGGCCAGGATGATCTCCCCGGCCTCCAGCACGTCCCCGTGCCCGGAGATCCGGTTCGCCAGCCAGTGCACCCCGTTGCCCGGGTGGTTGAGCACCCCGGCGGCCACGCCCGTCTCGATGATCTCCTGGTTCCGGGACAGCATCCCTGCGACCCAGCGCAGGTCCACGGCGTCGGGTGCCACCGGGCGGCCACCGAACACCATGGCACCCATCGCGGCGTTGTCACTGATGGTGTCGGTGATCGTGCGCCCTTCCATCTCGATCCGGGAGTCCAGCACCTCCAGCGCCGGCACCACATACTCGGTGGCGCGCAGGACGTCGAACAGCGTCACGCCCGGGCCCGCCAGGGTGTCCTTCAGCACGAAGGCCAGCTCCATCTCGACCCGCGGATGCGTGTAACGGGACCACTCGTAGACGTGACCGGACTCCATGACCATGTCGTCGAAGATCACCCCGTAGTCCGGTTCATCGATCCCGGTGGCGTCCTGCATGGCTTTGGATGTCAGGCCGATCTTGTGACCGGCCTTCTTCCGGCCGGCGTCGATCTGCCGCTGGGACCAGATCCGCTGGACCGCGTAGGAGTCCTCGATCCCCATGTCCGGGTACCGCGCCGTGAGCAGGGGAACCGGCTTCCGGTCCTGTCCTGCCTGGTGCAGCTCGTCGGCGATAGCGACGTGCGTTGAGTGGTCAAGCATGTCCGTGTGTCCCCTGCCTCTACAGCTGGTGTCCGAGTTTGAAGCCCTTGGCGGCTTCACCCTGGTAGGTGCCGTCCTGGTCACCTTCACGGGTGTAGGAGAAGCCGTCGGCACCAATGGTCACGTCCATCTCGGACTTCTCCTCGCGGGCCTTGACCTCTTGCGGCGTGCCGTCCAGGTCCAGCACCAGCGAGGCCTCGGTGTACCAGGAGGGGACCACGGGGTTTCCCCAGAAGTCACGGCGCTGGTTGTCATGCACGTCCCAGGTGACGACGGGGTTGTCCGGATCGCCGGTGTAGTAGTCCTGGGTGTAGATCTCGATCCGGTGGCCGTCCGGGTCCAGGATGTACAGGTAGAACGCATTGGAGACCCCGTGCCGGCCGGGACCGCGCTCGATCCGGTCCGAGATGCGCAGGGCGCCCATCTTGTCGCAGATCGCCAGGATGTTGTGCTTCTCGTGGGTCGCAAAGGCGACGTGGTGCATGCGCGGACCGTCGCCGCCGGTCATGGCCGTGTCATGGACGGTCGGCTTGCGCCGCATCCAGGCGGCGTACACCGTGCCCTCGTCGTCCTGGATGTCCTCGGTGACGCGGAAGCCCAGGTCCTGCATGAACTTCGTGGCCCGTGGCACGTCCGGGGTGACCTGGTTGAAGTGGTCCAGGCGGACCAGCGCCCCCGGGGTGTACAGGTCGTAGCGCCAGGCCAGACGCTCGACGTGCTCCACCTCGTGGAAGAACTCGTAGGGGAAGCCCAGCGGGTCCTCCACGCGCACGGAGTCGCCGATGCCCCGGGTGAATCCGTCCTGGCGGCGTTCCACCCGGCAGCCGAGCTCCTCGTAGAAGGCCACGGCCTTGTCCAGGTCCTCTGGGCTGCGCACACGGTAGGAGAAGACGGCGACTGCGGCCACCGGTCCCTTGCGCAGGACCAGGTTGTGGTGGATGAACTCCTCCAGCGACCGCAGGTAGATCGTGTCCTCGTCCTCGTCGGTCACAGTCAGACCGAGCACGTCCACGTAGAACTCGCGGGAGCGCTGCAGGTCCGTGACCACGAGCTCCATGTAGGCGCAGCGCAGGATGTCCGGGGCCGGGGCCTGCGGGGTCGGGACGGGGTTGTCGGAGACGATGGGGGCTTCCTGGGAGACATAGAAGCCGGAGGACGTCATCGTCCGGTCATCGAGGTGGGTCATGATGGTCCTTAACTGTGGGGGAAGACGGGGAAGACAACGGCTGGAGTCAGGAACGGCCGGGGCCGGTCACGCCTGGAGCTGCTCGGCGGCCTGCTCCTGCCGGCCGAAGACCGGGTTGTGGACCTCGCCGAGGTTGATGTGCACGGCCTGCTGGTCGGTGTAGAAGTCGATCGAGCGGTAGCCGCCCTCGTGCCCCAGGCCGGAGGCCTTCACGCCGCCGAAGGGCGTGCGCAGATCACGGACGTTGTTGGAGTTCAGCCACACCATGCCGGCCTCGACGCTCTGGGCGAAGTTGTGGGACCGCTTCAGGTCGTTCGTCCAGATGTAGGCGGCCAGGCCGTACTTGGTGTTGTTGGCCAGCGCGAGCGCCTCCTCGTCCGTGTCGAACGGGGTGATGGCCACCACCGGGCCGAAGATCTCCTCCTGGAAGATCCGGGCCTCCGGGGAGACGTCGGCGAACACCGTCGGCTGGATGAAGTTGCCTTCGGGGAACTCCTCCGGGCGGCCGCCGCCGGCGGTCAAACGGGCCTCGGACTTGCCGATCTCCACGTAGGACATGACCTTCTCGAAGTGCTCCGGGTGAACCAGGGCGCCGACCTCGGTGGACTCCTCGTGCGGCAGGCCGACCTTCACGCGCTTCGCCTGGGCCGAGTAGCGCTCCACGAACTCGTCGTAGATGCCGCGCTGGACCAGGATGCGGGAGCCGGCGGTGCAGCGTTCGCCATTGAGGGAGAAGACGCCGAAGACGGTGGCGTCGATCGCCGCGTCCAGATCCGCGTCCTCGAAGACCACGGCCGGGGACTTGCCGCCCAGTTCCATGGACAGGCCCTTCAGGTAGGGGGCCGCGTTGGCGAAGATGATCTGCCCGGTGCGGGATTCGCCGGTGAAGGAGATCAGCGGCACATCCGGGTGCTTGACCAGGGAGTCCCCGGCGAAGCCCTCCTCGCCGTAGCCGTGGACCATGTTGAACACGCCGGCCGGCAGACCGGCCTCCTCGAAGATGCCCGGCCACAGGGAGGCGGACAGCGGGGTGAACTCCGCCGGCTTGAGCACCACGGTGTTGCCGGTGGCGATGGCCGGGCCCAGCTTCCAGGACTCGAGCATGAAGGGGGTGTTCCACGGGGTGATGAGCCCGGCCACCCCGATCGGCTTGCGGTTGACGTAGTTCGCCTGGCGGCCGGGGACCTTGAAGGCATCATCGTGCTGAGCCACGATCAGGTCGGCGAAGAAGCGGAAGTTCTCGGCGGCACGGCGGGCCTGGCCCAGGGCCTGGGAGATCGGCAGCCCGGTGTCATAGCACTCCATCTCGGCCAGCTCCTGGCCGCGGGTTTCCACGATGTCCGCGATCTTGTGCAGCACCCGGGAGCGCTCGCGCGGGAGCATGGTCGGCCAGGGGCCGTTCTCGAAGGCGTCCTTCGCGGCGGCCACGGCGGCGTCGATATCCGCGACCTTGCCGGAGGCGGCCTGCAGGTAGGGCCGGTTGGTGACCGGGTTCAGCACGTCGAAGGTATCGCCGTCGATCGAGTCGACGTGCTTTCCGCCGATGTAGTGCTGGATTGTCGAAGGCAGGTTCGCGGGAACGAAGTCGTTGCTCTGTGCAGTCATGATGGTCCTCTCGGTCGTCAGACAGATGATGAGTCGGCGTCGCCGTTGCTTGCGGCGACGTGGTCCAGGTAGGCATTCAGGGTGTTGAGGCGGTGGTGGCGCGCGGCCTGTTCCACCGCGGCGAACTCGGCGCCGGCGGCGATCAGGTCCAGCAGGTGGTCGTGTTCGGCCACCGAACGGTCGGCACGGTGGGGGACGTAGGCGAAGGTCGAGGAGCGCAACGCCGCCAGGCGGGCCCAGCCCCGGTGGACGAGGTCCAGGATGTGGCTGTTCTGGTGGTGCTCGAACAGCACGGAGTGGAATTCCTTGTTGAGCCGGGTGAACTCCACGGCGTTGAAGTCCGCCAGGAGCCCGCGCATCCGCTCGTTGATCGCCCGGGCCCTCTCGATCTCCTCCGCGGTGATCAGGGGGGCGCACAACGCGGTGGAGTATCCCTCGACCAGGGCCAGGGTCTCCATGGTGTCGTGGTAGATCTCCGGGTCGATCCCGATCACGGTCGCCCCGACGTTGCGGGTGTAGGCCACGACCGATTCCGACTGCAGGCGCCGGATGGCCTCCCGCACGGGGACCACGGACATCTCGAGTTCGGCGGCGAGCTGGGCGAGCACCAGCCTGGCTCCGGGGGCGTAGCGCCCGGCGTTGATGCCGGACAGGATCCGCTGGTAGGCCACATCTGCCTTGGACGAGGCCGCCTCCGGCTCCTGACCGGTGGTCCCGCGGTTGACCGGGTCTCGCCCTCCGGCCGTGTCGGCGGTGATCGTGGTCATCGCTCGCCCCGGTCCGCCCGGCTCGCGCGGAAGTCCTCATACTTGGACTTCCACTCGGCATTCGGCGGGAACAACCCGTCGACCGGATGCCCCGCCTCAACCTGCTCGTAGACCCAGGCGTCCTGCTGCTCCTGTTCCCACGCGGCGTCGACCACCTCGGCCAGCAGGGCGGGGGGAACCACCACCACACCGTCGTCGTCACCGATGATGATGTCCCCGGGCTGGACGGTGGTGCCACCACAGGCGATCGTCCCACCCACCTCCCAGGGGATGTGGCGGCGGCCGAGCACCGCCGGGTGCACACCGTTGGAGTAGACCTGCAGGCCGACCTCGGCGACGGCCGCGGAATCCCGCACGCCGCCGTCGGTCACCACGGCCGTGGCGCCGCGGACCTGGGCGCGCAGTGCCAGGACGTCCCCGAGGGTTCCGGTGCCCGTCTCGCCGCGGGCCTCCATGACGACCACGTCGTCCGGTTCCACGGTGTCCATGGCGCGCTTCTGGGCGTTGAACCCGCCGCCGAAACGCTTGAACAGGTCCTCGCGGTTGGGCACGTAGCGCAGGGTCTTGGCGTAGCCGAGGATGCGCTGGCCGGGGTGGGTCGGCCTCACGCCGTCGATGGTGGCGTTGTCGATGCCGCGCTTGCGCAGCTGGGCGGTGAGGGTGGCGACCGCGGTCTCCTCGATCTTGGCCCGCAGCTCGGCGGTGAGCAGGGTGCGGTCCGCGGCGGGGGCATCCGGCACGTACCGATAGGTCCCGACGCCGGCCCCCTCGCCCGCACCACGCGCCTCACCGGAGGCGGCGGCCGGTTGCGGTGCCAGGCCCGCGGCTTCGCGGGAGCCCCAGGCCTCCTCCCGCTGGGTGTCGTCCACCTGCGGCTGGGCACCGAAATCGGCCAGGGTACGGCCAGAGGAGCGCACGGGGGTGATGAGGCGGCCGGTACTGGGAGTGCCCGGCGCCTGCGGGGCGTCCACCTCGACTTCGACGACGTCGCCGGGCTGGGCCACGGAGGAGCCGGCCGGGGTGCCTGTCAGGATGACGTCCCCTGCCTCCAGGGTCATCAGCTGGGAGAGGTCGGCGATCAGTTGGCCGAACGGGAAGGCAAGACCTTCGGTGGTGTCGTCCTGCGTCAGCTCGCCGTTGACCCAGGTGCGCACCCGGAGCTGCGTGGGATCCAGGCCGGCGGCCGGGATGACGTTCGGACCGAGCGGCGTGTACCCGTCACCGGACTTGTTCTTGAGGTTGGAGCCCTTGTCCGCATGCCGCAGGTCGTAGAGACCCCAGTCGTTGGCCGCGGTGATGCCGGAGACCTTGGACCAGCCCTCCTCGGGGGACACGCGGCGGCAGGTCTCGCCGAGGACCAGGGCGATCTCGCCCTCATAGGCCAGCAGCTCGGTGCCCTCGGGACGCTCGATCGCCTCGCCGCTGCGGGACACGGAGGAGCCCGCCTTGAGGAAGTAGCCCGGAAACTTCGGCGACCGGCCGCGCTGCGCGATGCGGGAGGGATAGTTCAGGTGCAGGGCGATGATCTTGCCGGGGCGATGACGCCGGTCGGAGAAATCTACCGGGCTCGGGGCCTGGCTGTCCTGATGATCCGCTGAGGGTGTCTCGGTCATGATCTCCTGCTCCTGTCGGCGTCCGAGTCCAGTGGTGGCGTCGGTGTCTCACCGGCCCTCTGGACTCCGGGCCCACTGTGGCGCCCGTCTCGTTCCTCCCTGATCGTATACGATCCCACGTGACCTTGAACACCCCCGGAGTCTTTCGGGCGTGGCGGGTGCCACTCCGGACGGAGCGTTCTGTCCCAGAAGACAGGGCTGGGGCCGGGACTTCCTGTCCCGGCCCCAGCCCTGTCTTCTGCGATGCGAGACGTCCTGATCACCCTCCGGCCAGTCCGTCCTCAGTACCTGGTCAGGCAACCAGCAGCGGCACCCTCAGCGCGCGTCGGAGTCAGTCCACGGGCAACGGGCGGGGTGCCGGCCGGGCACCTGCCATGGACTCCTGCATGTACTCAGCCACGATGTACTGGGAGATCGGCAAGTCCAGCACGAACACGCCCTCGGCACCCCGGTTCACCCAGTCCCGCAGGGCGTCCAGGTCCTGCAGGCTCCGCGCCTTGATCCCCTGCGCTCCGAAGGCCCGGCCCACGGCGGCGAAGTCCACCTCGTCGATGAGCATGGCCTGCTCGTCCAGCCCGCGCGCCGCGTACTGGTGCAGCTCGGCCCCGTAGGCGGCGTCGTTGAAGACCACCACGACGCCGGAGCGGGCCTGCTTCACGAAGCTCTCCAGATCGGCCAGGGCCATCAGGCCGCCCCCGTCACCGGTCACCAGCACGGTGGTCCGTTCCGGCCGGGCCACTGCGGCACCGACGGCGGACGGGAACCCGAGGCCGATCGACTGGAAGGCGGTGCCGACGAACAGGTGCGAGCGGGCGTCCGGGACGGAGCACATCAGCGGGATCCAGCCGATGAAGTGCCCGCCGTCCTGCACGAACGTCCGCTCTCGGGGCAGGATGTCCTCCAGGGCCAGAGCCATGGTGCGCGGGTCCAGTCGACCGTCGGCAGCCAGCCCCCGGGGAACGACGCCGGCCCCCACCTTCTCCGCCCCGGTCACCTGCTCCGCCTGATCCGCCAGGCCTGCCAGGTCTCCTTGACCCTGGTCGACCACCTCGACCGCTTCGACTGCCGAGTCCAGGCGCGGAGCCGGCGGAATCGGCTGGCGGGCGCGCCAGCCGCCGTCGGCCCCGCCGTTCTCGAGCAGGCCGGTACCGAGGCGATCGGCGAGCGCCCGCAGGGCAGTGCCGGCGTCGGCCCTCAGGAAGTGCTCGGTGCGCTCATGACGCCTCGCGGGGTCCACATCGACCTGCAGCACGGTCGCGGCAGGACCGAAGACCGTGCCATAGCGCATCTGGAAGGGGTTCATGCTGGCACCGACCACCAGCACCACATCGGCCTGGCGCATGATCTCCACCCGCTCCAGCCGGCCGAATCCCCCGGCGATGCCCAGGTCGCCCTCGGGACCGGCCACATTGCGGGCCATCACGGAGGTCGCCAACAGGGCCCCCAACCGGTCGGCCAGTGCTCGCAGCGCCTCGGGACCGCCGGGGGAATCCAGCACGCCCCGCCCGGCGACGAGCAGCGGCCGCTCCGCCGTGCGCAACGCGGCGGTTAGCGGCTCCAACTCGGCCTCCACCAGCGCGTCGTCCGCCGACCCACGATCGACCGGCCCGCCATCGATCGGCGAGCCGTCGACGGGCAGCCGCTCGACCGGCGTCGGGCGCGATCCGGACCCGGCCAGGGCGGAAGCCGAGCTCACCTCGACTCCCCCGGCGTTCGCCAACGAAGAACAGACCGGGACTTCCACGAGGTCGTAGGGAATCGCGACGACGACGGGGCGCCTTCCGGACGCGGCGCGGGCGTAGGCGTCGCGCACCTGGGCGGCCGGATTCCGGTCATCCAGCCGGATGGTGTCCACGCCGGCGGCAGTGGCCATGCCGGCCTGGTCGATGTCGAAAGAGCGCGGCCCCGTGGTCGGGGCATCGCCCACGATCAGCACCAGCGGGATCCGCGCCAGCGAGGCCTCCGCCAGGGCGGTGAGGGTATTGGTGAAGCCGGCACCGTAGGTGACGGTCGCGGTGCCGACTCGGCCCGAGGCACGGTAGTAGGCATCGGCGGCGGCGACCGCCCCGGCCTCGTGCCGCACGGTCACCAGCGGGAATCCGGTGCTGGTCAGTTCACTGATCAGGTGGGCGTTGCCGTTGCCCATCAGGCCGAAGAGCAGTTCGGCCCTCTCCCGGACCACTCCGGCCACGGCCTGCGGAACGGTGGCGCGCACGGCGGAGTCGCCGGAACCGGTGGACGGCACGGGGAGATCGGCAGGCTCGGCCGTCTCGGCGGCGGGCGAGACAGTGGGGGCGGGCGCAACGGTCACGGTGAAACTCCTCGGCGAGATGGACTTCAGGGTCTTGCCGAGAAGTGTGTCCCGCTCTTTCGCGCTGCGCAATCGAGCGCGGATCAGCTGAACACCCTGTACATTCTGACCCACTACACCAGCATTCAACCGGACAGTCTGACCAGCCATGACCTGCCTCGACCAGCCGAGGAGACCTCAGGGAGTCGAGTCGGCCACCGCATGGAGCAGGGGCAGCGTACGCCCCTGGATGTGGGTGCGCAGGGCCAGGGAGGATGAGGTGCGGGCCACGCCAGCCAGCTGGGAGATCCGGTCCAGCACGTCCTGCAGGTCCTGGCCGTTGCGGGCGACCACTCGCAGGTGCAGATCGTGGTCCCCGGTGACGGTATAGAGGTCGGTGACCTCCGGGATGGCAGAGAGGATCGCCTCCGTCACCGGACCATGCCCCACGTTCTGAATGATGTCCACGAAGCAGAAGGCCACCAAGTCGTACCCGAAACCGGCGGGGTCGACCTGCGGGACGATCGCCGAGACCACACCGTGCGCATGGAGCCGGGCCAACCGGCTGGTCACGGTGCCTCGGGCCACGCCCAGTCGCCGGGCGCATTCCAGGACGGGCAGTTGCGGCTCATCCGTGAGCAGCTGGACGAGGTGCGCGTCGAGGTCGTCGGGTTGCATGGCGTCCAGTCTGGCACCGGCGCGCCCGGACGGATCATTCCCCCGGCGCGAGCTTGCCCCGCAGGCGGGCGCGCATGGCCGTGCTGGCCTCGTTCAGCCCCACCACGTCGACCGTCTTGCCGTAGCGCTCATACTTCTCCGTGATGGCATCCAGGCTGGCCACGGTGGAGGCATCCCACAGGTGGGACCGGGTCAGGTCGATGACCACGCGATCGGGGTCCGCGAGGTAGTCGAACTGCGTGTAGAGGTCGTTCGAGGAGGCCCAGAACAGCTCACCGTCCACGGTGTACGTGACGGTACCGCCGTCGTCGGGCGCGTTGCCCTCTGGGCCGACGGTCCGCCGGACGGTCACGAAGTGCGCCACCCTCCGGGCGAAGAGCACCATGGCGGCCAGCACGCCGAGACCCACGCCCACCGCGAGGTTCCCGGTGGCCACGGTGCCGGCCACGGTGACCAGCATGACGAGTGTCTCGGACAGCGGCATGGCCCGCAGCGTGGAGGGACGGATCGAGTGCCAGTCGAAGGTGGCCCAGGAGACGTAGATCATCACGGCCACCAGGGCGGCCATCGGGACCATCCCGACCAGCTCGCCCAGCAGCACGGAGAGCACCAGCAGCATGACGCCGGCTGTCAGGGTGGACAGCCGGGTGCGGGCCCCGTTGGCCTTGGTGTTGATCATGGTCTGGCCGATCATGGCGCAACCGCCCATGGTGCCGAAGAACCCGGAGATGATGTTCGCCCCGCCCTGGCCCAGGGACTCCCGGGTCTTGGAGGAGCCGGTGTCCGTGACATCGTCCACGAGCTTGGCGGTCATGAGGGACTCCATCAGCCCGACGACGGCCATGGCGAACGCGTAGGGCGCGATCACCTGGAGCGTCTCCAGGGTGAACGGCACCTCCGGCAGCACCAGCACCGGCAGGGCCTGCGGCAGCTCGCCCTTGTCCCCCACGGTCGGCACGGCCATCTGGGTGACGATCACCAGGCCCGTCACCACCACGATCGAGACCAGGGACGCCGGCACCGCCTTGGTCAGCAGCGGGAACAGGAAGATGAGGGCCAGGCCGAGGGCCACCAGGACGTAGACCAGCCAGGGCACGTCCATCAGGTCCGGCAGCTGGGACATGAACATGAGGATTGCGAGCGCGTTGACGAACCCGGTCATCACGCTGCGGGGGATGAACCGCATCAGCTTGGCGATGCCGAGCAGGCCCATCGCCACCTGCAGAATGCCGGCGAGGATGACCGTGGCGAAGAGGTACTCCACACCATGGCTGGCCACCACCGGGGCGATGACCAGGGCCGTGGCGGCGGTGGCGGCGGAGATCATGGCCGGCCGGCCCCCGAGGAAGGAGATGGAGATGGCCATGATGGCGGCGGCGAACAGCCCGACCGCCGGGTCCACCCCGGCAATCAGCGAGAACGCGATGGCCTCGGGGATGAGCGCCAGTCCCACCACGAGCCCGGAGAGCACCTCGGTCTTGAGCCACCCGGGCCGGCGCAGGGTCAGCCACACCGATTGGCGCTGCTCGGGGGTCGCTCCACCGTGACCCAGGGCGAGGTTCTGGGCCACCTCGGGATGGTGCGGCAACAGCGGGGGCACGGGGACGTCGTCGGGCATGGCAAAGACTCCGGGTGTTCGAGGGTGACGCCTCCACAGTAGCCGCGGCGCCGGCCCGGAGGTGTTCCTACACTGGGTACATGAGTAACCAGCCGCAGAACACCCCGCAGCCGAACACCAGCCGGCCAGACGCCGAAGCCACCGTCAACGCGGAGACCGGCCTGCCGACGTCGGCCCCGCAGGCCGGCTGGCCCCAGCCGGTGGACACGGGTCCGCTGCAGGTGAGCTACCGGATCCTGGTCAACGCCCCCGCCTCGGAGCTGTACCCGATCCTGGCCAATCCGCACCGGCACCACGAGGTGGACGGCTCCGCCACCGTCCAGTACGCCAAGACCGGGCCGGATCGCCTGGCGGTCGGGGACGAGTTCTCGGTGGCGATGAGGAAGTTCGGCGTGCCCTACACCATGACCCTCGTGGTCACCGCGGCGGACGAGAACGAACTCGTGGAGTGGAAGCACCCGGGCGGGCACCGGTGGCGGTGGCGATTCGAGGACCAGGGGGACGGGAGCACCATGGTCACCGAGACCTTCGACTACTCCTGGACCCGGCACGTGGTGGCCCGCGGTTACGAGCTGACGCGGCGCCCGCAGGACAACGCCAACGGCATCCGTGCCTCCCTCACACGCCTGGCCGGCCGGTACCTCTAGGGCCGATACCCCTGAGGCCGGATTGCCAGCGCCTTCACAGCGGCGGCCAAGTCCATGAACAGGTCGGCTCCCTACAGTGGGAAGCACCTCATCAAGGTGCGAGTGATGACAGGAAGAGGCCCCGGGCCCGGCAGATTGCGTCCCCCTCACGCAGCCGGATCACCCGGGGTCTCGTCATGCCCGCTGTGGCAGTCCCTTCCCGTTCCCACCAGCGGTGGGCACGGGGCAGATCAGCGTTCCGGGCTGGCCGAGTAGTCCAGGACCACGCGGCCGTCGATCTTGCCGTGCTGCATCTCGTCGAAGATCGCATTGATGTCCTCGATCGGACGCTTGGTGTAGGTCGGGTGGATCTTGCCGGCGGCATAGAACTCCAAGGCCTCCACCATGTCCTGCCGCGTACCGACGATCGAACCGCGGATCGTCAGGCCCTTCAGCACGATGTCGAAGATGGGGGCGGGGAAGTCTCCCGGGGGCAGGCCGTTGAACACGATGGTCCCTCCACGGCGGGTCATCGAGATCGCCTGACCGAAGGCTTTCGGGTGAACTGCTGTGACCAGCACGCCATGGGCACCGCCGATCTTCTCCTGGATCTCCACGGACGGCTCCGCCACATTGGCGTTCACCACGATCTCGGCCCCGTGCCTCTGGGCCAGGGCCAGCTTGTCATCGGCCACATCCACAGCCACCACTCGCATGCCCATGGCCACCGCGTACTGGACGGCGATATGCCCCAGGCCGCCGATGCCGGAGATGACGACCCATTGCCCGGGCCGGACCTCCGTCTGCTTCAGGCCCTTGTAGACGGTCACGCCGGCACACAGCACCGGGCCGATCTCGTACGGGTCCGAACCTTCGGGCAGTACCGGGGCGTACTTGGCATCCACGATCATGTACTCGCCGAAGGAGCCGTCCACCGCGTAGCCGCCATTCTGCTGTGATTCACACAGGGTCTCCCAGCCGGTACGGCAGTACTCGCAGCTCCCGCAGGCGCTCCACAGCCAGGCGTTGCCCACCATCTGTCCTTCGGAGAGCTCGGTGACACCCTCCCCGATCTTCTCGACGATGCCCACGCCCTCGTGGCCGGGGACGAACGGAGGGGACGGCTTGACGGGCCAGTCCCCGGTGGCGGCGTGGAGGTCCGTATGGCAGACCCCTGAGGATGTCAGCTTCACCAGGGCTTGGCCGGGCCCGGGCTCCGGGATGTCGACCTGCTTGATCGCAAGGTCCTGGTTGAAGCTCTCAACGACTGCTGCCTTCATGGTTGACATGGGTACTCCTTGGTCATGTTGGTCATGGGTGTGTTGATCAGAATGGACGTGCTCAAGGGCTTGAGGGCGCGTTTGCCCGCTCCGGTGACCCGTCACGCTTCTGGGCGCGCGGATCCGGAGTTGCGGTGATTGTGACCGGCCCGGGACGCGAGCAGCACGTCCGGGCCGGCATCGGAAGACGGCCTAGAAGAAGCCCTGCTTGTCCTCTGAGTAGGAGACCAGCAGGTTCTTGGTCTGCTGGTAGTGATCCAGCATCATCTTGTGGTTCTCCCGCCCGATCCCGGAGGACTTGTAGCCGCCGAACGCCGAGTGCGCCGGGTAGGCGTGGTACTGGTTGACCCACACCCGGCCCGCCTGGATGGTGCGGCCGGCACGGTAGGCGGTATTGCCGTTGCGGGACCAGACCCCTGCTCCCAGACCGTAGAGCGTGTCATTGGCGATCGTCATGGCGTCATCGAAGTCGGAGAACGTGGCCACGGAGACCACCGGACCGAAGATCTCCTCCTGGAAGACCCGCATGGAGTTGTGGCCGCGGAAGATCGTCGGCTGCACGTAGTAGCCCCCGGCCAGGTCGCCCTCGAGGTGGGCCTGCTCTCCGCCGAGCAGCACCTCGGCCCCCTCCTGGCGGCCGATGTCCAGGTAGGACTTGATCTTCTCCAGCTGGTCGTTGGAGGCCTGGGCTCCCATCATGGTCTCGGTGTCCAGCGGGTTGCCCTGCTTGATGGCCCGCGTGCGTTCCACCACGGCGTCCAGGAACCGGTCCGCGATGGACTCCTGGACCAGGGCACGGGACGGGCAGGTGCAGACCTCTCCCTGGTTCAGGGCGAACATGGTGAAGCCCTCCTGCGCCTTGTCCCAGTACGCGTCATCCGCGGCCATGACGTCCTCGAAGAAGATGTTCGGGGACTTGCCGCCCAGTTCGAGCGTCACCGGGATGAGGTTCTCGGAGGCGTACTGCATGATCAGCCGGCCCGTGGTGGTCTCACCGGTGAAGGCGATCTTGCGGATCCGCTTGTTGGACGCCAGCGGCTTGCCGGCCTCGAGCCCGAAGCCGTTGACGATGTTCAGCACGCCGGCCGGCAGCAGGTCGCCGATCAGTTCGGCCAGCACCAGGATCGAGGCCGGGGTCTGCTCCGCGGGCTTGAGCACCACGGCGTTGCCGGCCGCCAGGGCCGGGGCGAGCTTCCACGTGGCCATGAGGATGGGGAAGTTCCACGGGATGATCTGGCCCACCACGCCGAGGGGCTCGTGGTAGTGGTACGCCACCGTATCCTCGTCGAGCTGGGACAGTGAGCCCTCCTGCGCCCGGATGGTGCCCGCGAAGTAGCGGAAGTGGTCGATCGCGAGCGGGATGTCCGCGTTCAGGGTCTCCCGCACGGCCTTGCCGTTGTCCCACGTCTCGGCGACCGCGAGCATCTCGAGGTTCTGCTCCATACGGTCGGCGATCTTGTTGAGGATCAACGCCCGCTCGGCCGGGGACGTCCTGCCCCAGGCCGGGGCGGCGGCGTGGGCAGCATCCAGGGCCGCCTCGATGTCCTCCGGCGTGCCGCGCCCGACCTCCGTGAACACCTGCCCGGTGACCGGGCTGGGGTTCTCGAAGTACTGGCCCTTGACGGGAGCCACCCACTCACCCCCGATGTAGTGCTCATAGCGGGGCTTGAAGGTCACCGCGGAACCGTCGGTTCCCGGGTTGGCGTAGATGGTCATGTCAGCTCCTGGAATGCGGGGTTGGATGGACTGATGCTGTGATCGTAGTCACAGACATGTTGCATCCACGTTGCACCGCTGGTGACCGGGCCCGATCGCCCCGCAGTGACCCGCACCCCGCTGCAGCCAATGCCCCTGCAACCGCCCCCAGGACCTCGCGCTTTCGCGCCTAGTGTGCCTCGGCCTCGAGGCGTTCCACGGTGGAGACCGCCAGTGCCCGGCGCGGGGAGTCCACCGGCAGCATCTTCAGGGCCGTCATCCACAACTCGAGGTCGCCGACCGCCTCGGGGCGCGCGAGGTACGTCCACAGGTCCTCGATTCCGGCGTCCTCCAGAACCGCCTCGCGCAGGGCGAGCCCCAAGTGGTGGCGGATCTCGACGATGCCGGGCGCCTCGGACCGGGGCAGCACCGACCCTGCGGCGTGGCCCAACGCGACGCTCACCTCACCCCGGCGCAGGGCCTCCCGCGCCAGCACGGCGTCCGTGGCCAGCGCGCCCTCCAACCGATAGGGCCGAGCCCGGAGCGCCACCCCGGGCACACCGGCCTCGAGGGCTCGCCGGAGCCGGTGCACCTCGGCACGGAGGGTGGTGCCGGCGTCGTAACCGTAGACGAGTTCTTCCAGCTCTGCGCCGTCCAGTCCGGCGCCATGCCAGGTGAGCAGCGTCAGGATCTCGGCGTGCTTGCCGGGGATCTCCCGCCACGCACCGTCCGAGCCCGCCAACCGCGGCGGAAGGCCACCGGTGACGTGCAGGATGCTCCCGCGGACCGGGGCCGGCACGGGCGACGGGAGAAGGTGTTCCCGCCAGGCCGAATGCACCGCCTCGGCGGCGGCCTTCAGCAGGGGCAGGGCCAGCGGGGAGATGGCCTCGTCCCCACCGGTCAGGTCGATCACCCCGACGATGCGGCCGTCAGCCGGGTCGCGCAGGGGAACCGCCGAGCAGCTCCAGGGATGCACCACGGGATTGAAGTGCTCGGCCCGGCTCACCTGCACGGGCCGGCCGGAGTAGAGCGCCGTCCCGGGGGCAGAGGTGCCCATGGAGGCCTCAGACCAATCAGCGCCCGGGACGAAACCCATGGCGTCGGCGCGCCGGCGGGCCTGGTCATCGCCCTCGACCCACAGCAGGTGCCCCTCCGCGTTCCCCACCGCGACGATCAGACTGGCATCCGCGGCGGGCTCCACGAGGAGCCGGCGGATGATGGGCAGCACCGGCGCCAGCGGGTGGCCCTGGCGCACCTCCCGCAGATCCGAGTCCGTGACCAGACGAGGCTCCAGGGGCTTTCCGAGGCCACCGTGCACCACCAACGAACGACGCCAGGACTCGGCGACCTCGGCACGGATCTGACCGAGCATCCCGCGGTGATCCGGCCCCGCCAGCTCGCCCCGCGCCCGCTCGACGACGCGCTGATAGGCCGCACCGGACAAGTGCCCGGACAGGGACAGGGTCACCGCGCGTCCATCAGGCGGGACCGGATGAGGAAGCGCTTGCCTTCTGGCGCCTCCACCGAGAAGCCCGAGCCACGGCCGTCGACCACGTCCAGGGTCAGGTGGGTGTGCTTCCAGTAGTCGAACTGCTCGCGGCTCATCCAGAACGGCAGCTCCGTACCTTCGGGCAGGACGAACGTCCCCAGCAGGATGTCCGCTCCCCCGGTCTTGAAGTCACCGGCGGGGAAGCACATCGGCGAGGATCCATCACAGCAGCCGCCGGACTGGTGGAACATCAGCGGGCCGTGGACCTGCTGGAGTGAGCCGATCAGGTCCAGTGCGGCCTGGGTCATGCCGACGCGGGACACGGCCTCCCCGTCGATCTCAGGGCGGGCGTCCAGCACCGAGCTGAAATCGACCGTGCCGGTGGAACGATCCGTGGCATCTACTGCAGTGCGGGTGGATTCCGTGGACGGGGACGTCATGGCGCAACCTCCTGGCTGTGGCGGTGCATCCACGGTATCCCTAGTCGTGGCCCACGTCACTACCGGCGGAATGGATGGCCAGGTGAAGCACCAGGTACCCCTCCGGGTCCAGCGGGTCCAACCCCAGCACGGCCGCCAGCCGGGCCATCCGCTTGCGCACCGTGTTGACGTGCAGGTACAGCTCCCGACTCGTCTCGGCCAGGGATCCGCGCACGCGGACGAAGGCCTCGACGGTGGTCAGCAGGTCCGTCCCGTGGATGGCGTCGTAGCGCCGGATCGGCTCGAGGACGTGATCGGCGAAGGGTGCCAGCTGCTCCGAGGTCAGCCGGGCCACCAGCCCGCCGATGCTGGCCAGGTCCCGGGTCGAGGCCGGCCGGCCGCGCTGGAGCGCCACATCGAAGGCGCTCCAGGACTCGCCGAGGATTCGGCGCAGGTCACGCCCCGTGGCCGCCTCGCCCCAGCCGTAGAGGGGAATCGCCCGTGATTGGACATACCAGCGCACCGCCGGCTCCTCCCCCACCACCAGAACCCGGCGTTCCCGGTGGCCGATCAGGATCCGCCCCCGGGCCGGCTCGGGGAACACACCGCCGTCGGCATGACAGACGGCCGCCAGCAGCGTGGTGCCGGAGTCATGGCGGGAGTACAGGAACGGCGCATGATCCTCCAGGACGACCGGGTCGGCCTGCCCCCGCCGGACGTGGTCCATGAGCGCACCGACCATCGCCCTTTCCGTGTGGTGGGCTCGCCGCTCGGCCTGCTCGGTCCCCACCCGCTCGGTCACTGCCACGAACGGCGTGGACCGCGGCACCTCCAACACCGGCATCGAGGCCCGACGCGCGGCGGCCAGCAGCGCATCCGGCACAGCCTCGCTCCAGGGCCCGGTCCCGAACCCGATGGCGGCGGCACCGGTCCTGGATGCCCCGCGGACAAAGGCGGCAGCATCCTCGGTCCGCCGCCAGGCCGTGCCGGTGGTCAACAGCAGTTCGCCGCCGCGCAGGAACGGGGTGTTGTCCACCAGTTCCGTGGTCATCGCCACCCGCACCGGCCGGTCCAGGCGGCCCTCACCCACCCGCAACCTCAGCTTCAGTTCACCCCAGGAGAGCACCTGATGAACGGTCGGCCAGAAGGCCTCCTCCTGCTCGAAACGGCTTCCGGTGGTTCCTGAGGACATGTTTCGACCCTAGGACCGCGATATTTCGCTCCCGTTGCCGGGACGTGTAGATCCGCACACTCTTCGCCCCACACCGTGTGGGCTTCCACCCGGATTGTTTCCGCAGCGCCCCGGGCCACCTCCTGCTCCGTACTGTCTGGCGGTGTCCCCTCCGCCATCACCCGCCCCTCAGGAGCAGCCATGACCACGCTTGCACCACCCCCATCCCAGCCCGTTCGGCAGGCCCAGGAAACGGGCGCGTCCCGGGCGGACGGGTCCCCACCAGTCGACCGGGACTATCCGGCCACGCGCGTTCCACGGTCGGCCCGCCGGCCGACCCTCTCCCTGGTCATCGTCATCGCCGGATTCTTCTTCTACACCCCGACCATGGTGACCGGCGGCGGCGTGGCCGCGAGCTTCGCCTTCGGTCCCTACCTCGGCCTGGCCGTCACCGCCGCCGCGATCCTGGCCGTCTATATCGGGTTGCTGGCCGTCGCGAGCTCCCGAACCGGGTTGACCACTGTCCTGCTCTCCCGCTTGGTCCTGGGCCGCTGGGGCGGCAAATGGGCGTCCATCATCCTGGGCGGGACCCAGAGATCGGCTGGTACGCCATCACCGTCGGCATCCTCGGCAATCTGGTCTCCGCTGCCTTCGGCTGGTCGGTGGCCTGGCCGGTCGTCATCGTCGGCGGCATCCTGATGGCCACCACGGCGTACTTGGGCTTCAAGGGAATCGAGGTCATCTCCTGGATCTCCATTCCGCTGATGCTCCTCCTCTGCGGCATCGTGCTGGCCCAGTCCCTGGACCACATCGGAGGCTGGGACGGGCTCCTGGCCGTCGAGGGCAGCGGGGAGATGAGCGCCGGACTGGCCATCACGCTCATGGTGGGCACGTTCGTCTCCGGAGGCACCCAGATCGGCAACTGGAGCCGCTTCGACCGCGGCACCCCGGCCCGCGTGTTCACCCTGACCGCCCTGGCCGTGATCGTGGTCCAGTTCGGCATGCTGTTCTTCGGCGGCGTCGGCGCGGCCGCCTACGGCGAGCCGGACTTCGTGAACCTGCTGATGTCCATGGGCCTGGCCGGCGCCGCCGTCCTTCTCCTGGTGGCCAATCTCTGGACCACCAATGACAACGCCGCCTATGCCTTCGGCGTCGCCGGGGCCGAGCTGTTCGAGCGCAAGTCCAAGAGCCCGTTCATCATCGCCGGCGTGGCCATCGGCATCGTCCTGGCCCTGACCGGTGTGGCAGACGCCATGACGGGCTTCCTCGTGCTCGTCGGAGTGGTCATCCCGCCACTGGGCGGAGTCCTCATCGGCACCTTCCTCACCGCATGGCGGGGGCGCGACCCAGGCCTCGACCTGGAGGATCAGCCGCGCCTGAAGGTCCCCGGCGTGGCGTCCTACCTGGCCGGAGCGGCCGTCGCCGTACTCTGCAACCTGCTGTCCTGGGGCAGCCCCGCCATCGTGGGCATCATCGTCGCCACGGCCTGCGCCGCCGCCCTGGGCTGGACCGGCCGGACCCGGGACCTCGCCTCACACGCCTGAGGCGCCTCGGGTTCATCCCCCAGCGCCCAACCCACATCCCACTTCCCACTTCCCACTTCCTCAGGAGCGATCCCGAATGTCCCTGTTCATCCGCAGCGCCCACGTCATCACCATGGCGGAGGGCACCAGTAGCAGCCCGCAGGTCCTCGACCTGCGGATCGAGGGTCAGGACATCGTGGCCATCGGCTCGGACCTGCAGCCCGAGCCCCGTGACGAGATCCTGGACGGCCGAGACCGGCTCGTCACGCCCGGCTTTGTCAACGCCCACACCCACTCGTGGGAGACCGTGTACAAGGGTCGATATGACAACATGCCGCTGGAATTGTGGATGCTCTACACCTACCCGCTGCTCGGTGCTCCGCCGCGGTCGCCTGACTTCGTCCGCGTCCGATCCCAGCTGTTCGCGCTGGAGAGCCTGAAGTCCGGCGTCACGACCATCGTGGACGACGTCCTGGAGACCCCCTCACAGGACTTCGGCCAGCTCGAGGCCGTGGTGGATGCCTACGAGCGGATCGGGATCCGGGCCAATGTGTCCGGTCACGTCATCAATGTGCCCTTCGTGGACACCGTCCCCTTCGCCGCAGACCACCTGCCGGCCGAAGTGCTCCACGCGGTCCGGAACGAGTCCCTGCTCAGCGCCGGGGAGTACCTGGACTACAGCGAGCAGGCCATCCGGCGCTACCACGGCCGGGGGGAGGGGCGCCTCCACTACATGCTCGCCCCGTCCGCGCCACAGCGCTGCACCCCGGACCTCCTATCCGGTGCCGTGGCCCTGGCCGGCCGCCACGGGATCGAGTGCCACATCCACATGCTGGAGACCAAGACGCAGGCGATCACCGGCCAGGAGTTCTACGGCATGACCCTGCCGCAGTACCTCGAGAGCATCCAGGCGCTCTCCCGGAACACCACCTTCGCCCATGGCATCTGGGTGACTGACCAGGACATCGAGATCTTGGCCAACCACTCCGCATCCGTCTCCCACAACCCGATCTCCAACCTGAAGCTCGGCTCCGGGATCCTCCCCTGGCGCAAATACCGGGACGCCGGGGTGAACCTGGGGCTGGGCACGGACGGCTGCTCCTCCTCGGACACCCCGCGGCTGCTCGAGGTCATCAAGATGGCGTCTCTGCTGCACAAGATCGGCGACTCCGATCCGGCGGCGTGGCCCTCCGTCGACGAGACCCTGCGGGCCGGCACCCTCGATGGCGCAAAGTCGGCCATGCTGGACCGCACCGTCGGATCCCTCGAGGTCGGCAAGCGTGCCGACCTCCTGGTGTGGGACCTCAACACCCTGAACTTCACGCCACGCCAGAAGCTGGATCACCAGCTGGTCTACTCCGAGAACGGCAGTTCCCTCGAATACGTCATGGTGGACGGCCGGATCGTGGTGGACCATGGTGCCCTCACCACCCTGGACGAGCAGGAGATCGTCGACGAGTTCAACGGCTACCTGCCGGAGATCCAGGCCTGGCAGGACCGGACTGATGAGCTCAATGCCGTCTTCCACCCGGCCTTCTCGGCGATGTACGAGACATGCCGCCAGGCGCCCCTGGACATCAACCGCTGGGCCGGCACTGCGGACTCGGTCCTGACTCCCTGACTCCCCTCAAGACCTGCCGGAGCACTGAAGGCTACCGGCCGACGTCGGGAGTTCCTAGCCTGGCTCCATGACCTCCAGCGATGACTCCTCGGACGGGACCACCAACGATCAGCCGTGGGTGCCGCCCCCGTGGGATCCGCCGCTGGCCGGCACCGAAATCGAACACGTGCTCGGCTCCCTAGGTGCGTGGGTCGGTAGTGATTTGATGACCCGCGGAGTGTGAAGGGTCAGGGTCGGCGAGGACGGGGTAGTACTGACCCGGGGCGGCAGCGG